>JAFGEN010000007.1 GCA_016931595.1 Candidatus Aminicenantota bacterium
AGGCCGACGCCCAGGGCTTTGCGGGCAATCCCATCCAGCGCCGCCTCCTCCCCCTGGAAATGGAAGGTCAGGTGGTTGTGGACGAAGCTCTCCCCCGGCTCGAGGGCCAAGGCCGGTGACGATGTCTCGATTTCGTAGAACGGCCCGAGCGGCTTGGCTCCCGGGGAGGCCGGTCCGTCGTTATAGCTGTTGACGACGTCCCCGGCATACGGCTCCTTCTGGATCTCCCACATCGAATTCACGTAATCGACCGCCCCGGCCGGAATTTGGAAGGTCACTAGGGTCAGCGTCTTGGTCGCCGCGTCATAGCTTCCGGCGATGTTTTTCACCCGCATCGGCGACAATCCGATCTTGCTTCGGTAGAGGCCGTCGCCCTTAAAATAAAGGACCTTTTCGGCCGCGATCAGCCGGTCGGCCGGGACTTTTCCGAAGTAGGCATCGTTGACGACCTGGCCCCGCTCCGCCTCCGGCCCCGCCTCGTATGGAACGACGATCGTCGTATCCGGCGAGGGATTGAACATTCCCAGGATCCAGATCGAGAGGAGCCCGGTCTCTTTCCGCCAGGGCTCCGCGCCGCAGTTTTTCACCGCGTTTTCCGAACCGAAGCCGACCATCCGGACGCCCTCGGGAAGGACGATGCCCATCGGCTCCAGGTCTTCGGCCGAGACCAGGAAGATCCGGCGGTTGACTTCGACATCAAACGCCGTCCCGGAATAATTCACGAGTTTAAAAACCTTCCGAAAGGCGATCGAATCGTCGCTTCGATCCACAACGTCCCAGGCGCCTTCGTTGACCGGCGGCGGAGTGAACCAATGGTCCAGGTCGAACGGATCGCCGCCTTTAAAAAAGATTGAAAATTGTCCACCCTCCGGCCCGAGCCAGAACCGGTCCTCTCCGCCGAAGGCGTTCATGTGGGGATTGTTGATTTTGGAGGACAACAGCTCGCGGTTGATCCAGCCGAAGCTCGTCCCCTCGGGTCCGCCGGCAGTCGAAGTCATCACCCGGCCCTGGAGGTCGGGATTGACCGCGACCAGGGACAGGCCGTCCGGGCTCTTCAGGACTTCGACCTTGGTCCGGGCCTGGAGAAAAACCAAATCGTCTTTAAATTGCCCCGCAGGTAACGTCCCGGCGGCCGTTTCGCCCGCGCTCGCATTCATTTTCTCCCCCTGCCTGCCCGCTTTTTTTCCGCAACCCGGAAAGGCCAGGGCGACCGCGGCGATCAAGCCGAAAGCGAGGAATCTGTTCATGCTCCGCCTCCTCTTTCCTCTTTCCTATTTCGCCGGCGCCCAGGCCGGGGCCCACTTGGCCCGAATCGCCGGGTCGGCCAGCATCTTGACCAGGACGCCGCCGACGACCGGACGGGCCCGGAATCCGGTCACCTTCCCGGTGTGTGTCCAATACCAATCGGTCAACGGCACCCGGTCGGGCGTCTCGTTCATCCAACGGTGGACCGGGTCGAGGAACGCCGCAAAGTCCTCCGGCGAGTCGGCGATCGCCGCCGTCCACAGGATCCAGTCGAGCTTGGTGTACTCGCGGCGGTTGTCCAGCGGCAGACCGTAGGTTTTTTGGACGGTCTTGTACCAGGCGATCTCTTTGCGGGCGACCTCGGGCGGGAACAGGTTGTATCCGAGGATTTTATCCCAGACCAGGTTGTACTTCTGGCTCCAGGTGCCGGGCTTGTCGAACGCCAGGCGGTAATGGTCGCCGTCGTCGGCTCTCTTGACCCAGGCCGCGGCGTATTCGGCCGCGGTGTTCTTGAAAAGATCGGCTTCCTTTTGATTGCCGGTCCGCTCGCACAGGTCGGCGTAAGCCCGCAGGCCGAGAATCGCCTTGATGGACAGGTTGGCGTTATGGGCCAGGTGGCCGGCGAAATCGTCGGTGCAGAGCTGGTTTTCGGGGTCGAACCCCTTTTCCTTGAGATAGTTCGCCCATCGCTCGAGAAGCGGCCAGTATTCCAGGGCGAAATCCGCCTTGCCCTCGGCCCGGACCAGGGCGGCCATGATCAGGAGCATGTTGCCGCTCTCCTCGACCGGCATCTGGTTTTCCTCGCTCGCAGCTCCCCCGCCGTAGACCTGGCCGTTGGCCTTGGGATATGTCCCCACGTCGTGGGGGGCGAAGGGGAATTTCCACTCCGGCCCGCGGGCGTATTCCAGCACCGGGATGATCAGGCCCCGCATCAGGGCCGGATTCATCAGGATGTACATCGGCGCCTCGGGATAGATGACATCCACGGTCGAGATGCAGCCGTTGCTGAAATTCTCCTTGGGGAAAAACAGCGGTGTGCCGTCGTAATCGGCGGCCAGCTTGTGGGCGGCCAGCGACTGGCGGTAGGACAGGACGGCCAGGTCGGCGAATTTCTCCCCCCCGGCCTTGACGAAGTCGGCCCGAAGCTCGGCGTCGAAGGCGGCGCAACGCTCACGGACGGCGGAATACTCCTTCGCCGCGGTCTCGAGCAAGTCGGCCGCTTCGGCGCCGTTCCGGCGCCAGTAGGGCCGAAGCTTTCGATAAAAGTATTCGATGGAAAATTGGTCGTCGTAGGCCAGCATCAGCCGACGCGACGTCTCGGCCTCGACACCGCCGAAATCGAAGGCCGCCGCGGCCACGGGATAACGGTCGCGGACGGGCCGGGGCATGCGGAAATCGTCCCGGGCCGGGAGCCAGCCTTCGCGGACAAACGTCCCCCGGCATTCCGAATCGGAGGCGAGACGCGTGACCGCGCCGGCCTGGTTGGGAACGGCCAGATACATGTAGCCCCAGTCGATCCGCCGGTCGTCGCCGATTTTATCCAGGACGCGCTGGTCCTGGGAGCCGATGGAGAGCGTCTCGATATCGGCCAGACGCAGACGCGACCAGACGACCTTTTGGCTCGTATCGTCCACGACGATTTCCGACGAGGCATCGAAGTAGGCCGAGACGGAATGGGGTTTTCCGTCGGCCGACCGGGCGGTGATCGCGACGTAGGTCACGGGACGGCCGAGAAGGTCCAGGTCGGTCGCGACCTGGGGAGAGAGAAATTCCAAGGCCAGGTCCACCCCGGATTGCTTATAAATGTAAGTCGTCTTGGTGGGCGTCACCGACAGCTCGGTCTGGGCGGCGGCCGGGACGCGGGCCGGGCCGGTTCCCATCAGCCGGAACGGCTTCCCGTCGATCCGGACCATGGCGCAAAGCGCGTGATTTTTTCCCGTCCAGTGCTTGGGCCAGTCGTCGGTTAACTTGTCGGCCATCGACCAGATGCTGAAGTACGGGTCATGGGTGACGAGCGGCGCCGCCGGCGGGCGGAAAGGATTTTTTACGGGTGCGGCTTGGGACGCAAAAACGGCCGTGGGTGCGACCAAGCCGGCAAGGAACGCGCAAACAAGAAGAGAGGTGAGCGGGCGGAAACGGACAGTCATATCGACCTCCGGAACGATGGGGCGCTGGGACGTATTCTATCGGTTTTCAGCCCGGAAGGCGAGGGTTATTGGGCGCGGAGAGGCCGGCGGGACTGCTCTCGCGCCAAGGGCGGGGAGGACGGCAAGGCCCGCGACACGCGGCAGGACCCTGAGAGACCGCTTTAATGAACGAACAGCCGGGCCAGCTCGTAGATCAGGCCGGCGCAGAGGGAACTCATCGGGATCGTTAAAATCCAGGCCCAGACGATCTTGATCGTCACCTGCCACTTGACCGCGGCCGCGTTCTTGGCCGCCCCGACCCCGGCCACCGCCCCGGTGATGACGTGGGTCGTCGAGACCGGCACGCCAAGGTGGGTGGCGGTGAAAATCGAGACGGCGCTGGCCGTCTCGGCGCAGAACCCGTCGATGGGTTTGAGCTTGACGATCCGCTGGCCCATAGTCTTGACGATCCGCCAGCCGCCCGACAGCGTCCCCATGGCGATCGCCGTGTGGGCCGAAAGGACGATCCAGAGCGGGATGTGGAATTCCTTCATGTGGCCCGAGGTGTACATCAGGCCGGCGATGATGCCCATCGTCTTCTGGGCATCGTTTCCGCCGTGGCCGAGGCTGTAGAGGGCGGCCGAAAGAAACTGCAGCCGCTTGGCCCAAACATTGACCACGGACATGGGCTTCTTGTAAACAATCCAGGTCGTCGCCACCTTGAGGACGATGCCCAGGAGCAATCCGATCATCGGGGCCAGGACGATGAAGATCGCGATCTTGACCCAACCGCTGAGAATGACCACGCCGAAACCAGCCTTGGCCACCGAGGCCCCCAGGTACCCGCCCATGAGCGAGTGGGAGGAGCTGGAGGGCAGGCCGAGGTACCATGTCAAGACGTTCCAGGCGATCGCTCCGAGAAGCCCGGCGAAAATGACCAGGGGGTCGACGATGGCGATATCGACCAGCCCCGTCCCGATGGTCTTGGCCACCTCCGTGCCGAAGATCAGGAAGGCGGCGAAGTTGAAGAACGCCGCCCAGATGACGGCCTGCTTGGGGCTCAGGACCCTGGTGGAAACGATGGTCGCGACCGAGTTGGCCGCATCATGCATCCCGTTGGTGAAATCGAAAATCAGGGCGACGGCGATGATGAAGAGGATGAATCCGAACCCGAATTCCATCGGGGTCAGCTGCCCTTGACGACGATGCCCTCGATCGTGTTGCTCATGTACTGGAAGACGTCCATGACCCGCTCCAGGGTGACCAGGATGTCCTTCCACTTGATCAGCTCGATCGGATCCTTCTCCTCCTTGAAGAGCAGCCGAAGGGTTCTGTGATAGATGACGTCGCCTTCGTCCTCCAGGTCGTGGATCTCGCAGATGTACTTCCAGATCTCGTCGGTGTATTTTTGCTTATCGAACGTTTCCTCGACCAGGGCGATCAAGGCGACACTGGCCCTTCCGATCAGCCGGGCGAACTCGTCGACGAACGGCCGCTTTTCGGCGACCTCGTACAGGTAGATGTTGTGGAGGGTGTTTTCCAGAAGGTCGATGATGTCGTCGTATTCATGGATCAGCCGGTAGATATCCTCCCGGTCGAAGGGGGTGATGAAGCTTTTGTTGATGAGGTTGATGATCTGGTGGGTGATCTCGTCGGCCTTGTGCTCGATGTCCTTGGATTTAAGCCAGTATTTCTCGAAGTCCCGGAATTCCGCGGCAAAATCCCGGAAGACCGACGACATTTCGGTCAGGCACAGGGACATTTCCTGGAAATGCTCGGCGAAGGCGGGGGCCTTGGGAAGGAGGAATTTCATGATGATGCCTTGGAAAAGGAGAAATGACGAAGGCCGGGGCAGACAAGGACGCCCAAGTTCGCAGCCATGAGACATCACTATATCCAAGGCGAATCCCAAAATCAAATATCCTCAACTCGAAGTTATCTCACTTTTTCGAGAGAATGAATTTCATCGAATGAAAACAAGAGATTTGAGGCGGAATGATGAATGTTTGGAAATGCCTCCCAGAAGCCGCATAGCGGAGGGGGACCCCGTTTCGGGGGGGACCGACGGGACTGGTCCCTGCGGCTGGCGGAAGGCATTTCCAAACTTTGAAATTCCGCCACAGTTCGACTCCGAGGGGAGCCTTGTGATATAAAAAATTCTATGTCCGCGAGGGTGTCCCCTGCATCCACGGCGCCGTCCGAAGCCGCCCGGGAAAAAAATTCCGCTGCCGCGGGCTCCGTCATCGCCGCGGTCTTTCTCACCGGGCTGAAGATCGCCGTCGGCCTGGCCACCGGCTCCCTGGGCATCCTGGCCGAGGCCGCCCACTCGGCTCTCGACCTGGTCGCCGCGGTCATGACCCTGATCGCCGTCCGGGTGGCGGGAAAGCCCGCCGACCGCACCCACACCTACGGACACGGGAAAGTCGAAAACCTCTCGGCGTTGCTGGAAACCGCCCTCCTCCTCGTGACCTGCGTCTGGATCGTCTTTGAAGCCGGCCGTCGTCTCTTCTTCCACGAGGTCGAGGTCGAAGCCTCGATCTGGGCCTTCCTGGTCATGGCGGTTTCGATCGTCATCGACATCTCCCGGTCCCGGGTTTTATCCCGGGCGGCGAAAAAGCACCACAGCCAGGCGCTCGAGGCCGACGCCCTCCATTTCTCGACGGACGTCTGGTCCTCCTCGGTCGTTATCCTCGGGCTCGTTCTGGTTTGGCTGGCGGATATCGTCAAGCTCCCCTGGCTGGTCAAGGCCGACGCCGTCGCCGCCTTGGGTGTCTCGGCCATCGTCGTCGTTGTCAGCCTTCGGCTCGGGAAAAAGACGATCACCGACCTGCTCGACGGAGTCCCGGCGGACCTGCGCGAAGAGGTCGTCCGGGCGGCACACGTCCCCGGCGTGATCGAAGTCGACCGGGTTCGGATCCGGCGCTCGGGTCCGGAGATTTTCGTCGACGCCGTCCTCTTCGTCAGCCGTCATGCCGCCTTCGCCCATGCCCACGAAATTTCCAACGAGGCCCAGGCGGCCATCCGCCGGGCCCTCGACCTCCCCCTGGCCGACGTCATCATCCATGTCGCCCCAAGCCGCGAGGAAACCCGGGACCTGATCGAGGACATCCGGGAGATCGCCGCCCGAATGGACATGGCCGCCCACGAGATCCGCTTGTACGAGGCCGGCGGCCGGCCGGCCCTCGACCTCCACCTCGAAATCCGCGACGCTGCAACCGTGGCCGCCGCCCACGCTCGGGCCACGGCCTTCGAGGATGCCGTCCACACCGCCGTCCCCGGGCTGGACAGGATCTTCACCCACCTCGAGCCGGTGAACGGCGAAGCGTCCCTGGTCCCCATCGCAGCCGATGAGGAGAGCGCGATCCGCCGCCGGATCGCCGAACTGTCCGTCGCGATGGGCGTGGTTTGCGAGCCGCATCACATCGTCGTCGAGGAAACGGCCGGAGAGATCTGCGTCTCTTTTCACTGCAGTCTCGCCCCGGAAACGCCGCTTGGGGAAGCCCACAAGTTCAGCGAGCGGTTCGAGACCGAGCTCCGCCACCATCTCCCCCGCATCGGGAGGGTGCTGATTCACATCGAGCCACCCGGACCTGTTGAGAGGGAACCCATTTAGGGTTCCCTCTCAACGTTCAGGATCGCCTTCGGCGATCCTTCTCTGCTCACCCTCTGACGCCAAGCTCGCGCAGCGAGC
>JAFGEN010000124.1 GCA_016931595.1 Candidatus Aminicenantota bacterium
GTTGCCGTGAACACCTTCCAGGCCATTTCCGGGGCCGGACGCCGCGGCCTTTCGGCCATGGAGATCGAAGGCAACTGCATCCCCTTTATCCGAAATGAAGAAGAAAAGCTCGGCCGCGAATCCAATCGTATCCTCGGGACGGTCGGACCGGAGGGAATCGAGCCTTGGCCGGTTCCGGTCCGGGCCAATTGCTGCCGAGTCCCCGTCCGCGAAGGACATCTCCTGTCCGTTTCGGCCGAGTTCGAGGAGCCTCTCGACGAACAATCGGCGGCCCGGGCCCTGGCCGGATTCCACGGCCGGCCGCAGCGCGAACGTCTCCCCTCGGCTCCGGAATTCCCGATCGTCGTCCGGAAAGAAGACAACCGGCCCCAACCCATTCTCGACGCCTGGGCCGGAACGCCCGCCCGGGCCCGAGGAATGGCCGTCACGGTCGGAAGGCTCCGCATGCGGGGCAGGACGCTCGACCTTTTCGGCCTGGTCCACAACACGGTCCGAGGGGCGGCGGGGATGTGCCTTCTTTCGGCCGAACTGGCCTTGAAAGACGGCTTGCTGAGCGGAAAGTGAGAATCCTATGAAATTCATCAAAGTCATGAAATTCGGCGGCGGCTGCTTCCGTGACGCCGATGGGTTCAAACGCGCGGCCGGCATCATCCGAAAAGAAACCGCCTGTCCGGCGGTCGTCGTCTCGGCAGCCGCGGGCGTCACCGACGACCTGGAAGCCGGCCTGAAACGGGCCGTCAAAAGCGAGGCCGGGGTCGGCCGGACAATGAGAGCCCTGCGCCTGCGGCACGAGCGCCTGGCCTCGGCCCTCCTCCCGACACCTGAAATCCGGGCCGGAGTTTTGGCCGAAATCGATCATCGTCTCATTCGGCTGGAACGTCTTCTCCGGGGGGCCGCCTTGATCGGGGAGGCCTCGCCCTTCACCCGGGCCCATATCCTGAGCTACGGCGAGCGCTGGGCGGCTCATCTTTTGGCCGGGTCGCTTCGGGAAAAGGGGCTGGACGCCCGGCCTCTGGAGAGCGAACAGATCGGCCTGGCGGCCGACGATTCACCCGAGGACGCGACCGCCGACCTCCAAGCCTTTCAGCGGGCCATCAAGAAGAATGCCCTGGGGCTCGAGGCGGGCCGGTTCATCCCGGTCATCACCGGATTCTACGGCCTGGACTCCCGGCGTCGAATCGCTTCGTTCGGCCGGAACGGGTCCGATTACAGCGCGGCCGTTGTGGCCGTCGCCCTTCACGCCCCAACCCTCGAGATCTGGAAGGACGTCGACGGTTTCATGACCGCCGACCCCAAGCGGATTCCCGGGGCCAAACCCATCGCCCGATTGTCGTTCGGGGAGGCGGCGGAGCTTTCCTATTTTGGGGCCAAAGTTCTCCATCCCCGAACACTGGAGCCCATCAGTCGCCGGAACGGGACGATCCGCATCCGGCATATATTCCGGCCCGACCGCCCGGGCACGGAAATTTCCGCGGCGGGAGGAGTCCGGCCGGACGTCCTGAAGAGCGTGACCCATAACGACCGCTTGGCCATACTCCGGGTGTTCGGAGCGGGGGTCGGTTGCAAGCCGGGCATCATCGGGATCATCGGCCGTAGCCTGGCCGACCACGGCGTCAATATCATCTCGGTCATCACCGCCCAGACGGTCATCAACGTCCTGGTCTCGGAAAGCGACGGCCGCCGGGCCCTCAAGATCCTCCGTTCGATCCGCGGAGGCGTCATCGCCCGGGTCGAGCTCGAAGAGGGCTTGGCCCTGGTCGCGGCCGTGGGAGAAGGATTGTCCAGAAGGAAAGGGCTGGCCGGACGGGTTTTCACCGCGGTCGCCGAGGCCGGAGTGAATGTCGAAATCATTTCCTCGGGGGCGTCGGGCGTGGCCGCGTATTTTCTCGTCCGGAAGGCCGACGCCCTGCCCGCCGTCCAGGCCCTTCATGCCGAATTTTTCGAGCAAAGGAGAGGTTAAAAACCTTTTACATCGGTTTTCGTATTGATTAAAATGTTGAGGTCAATCTTTCCAGGGAGTCACCCATGTCCAACGTTCTGACCGTCCGGGGATTGCACAAATCCTACGGAACCCACACCGCCGTGGCCGGCATCGATTTCGAGGTCCAGGCCGGGGAAGTCTTCGCCCTGATCGGACCCAACGGGGCGGGCAAGACCACCACCCTTCGGATCGTCGCCACCCTCCTCACCTCGTCCGCCGGCGAGATCGTCTTCCTCGACCGCGACCATAAAAAGGAGCCCGATTTCGTCCGGGAGAAGATCAGCTACCTGCCGGAGGAAGCCGGAGCCTACAAGGACATGAAGGGGATGGATTACCTCCGCTTCATGGCCGGTTTCTACGCCCGGACCGACAGCGAGGAAAAGGAGTTCGTCGAGAGGGCCGCGGCCATCACCGAACTCGGAGACCGGCTGAAGACCAAGGTCGGGACCTACAGCAAGGGCATGACCCGCAAGCTCCTCCTAGCCCGGGCCCTGATGACCAGGCCCGTTCTGGCCATCCTGGACGAGCCGACCTCGGGCCTGGACGTCCTCAACGCCCTGGATGTCCGGGAGATTGTCCGCCGGTATGTCAAGGAAGGCACCTCGGTGCTTCTCTCCTCCCATAACATGCTCGAAATCGAGTTTCTGTCGGACCGGGTCGGGCTCATCGACAAGGGCCGGATCCTCGACACCGGAACGCCGGCCGAGCTCAAAACCAAGCATAACGCCAAAAACCTCGAAGAAGTCTTTAGGAGCTCCCTCCGATGAAACGCTTCAAGAACCTCCTGCAGAAGGAACTCAAGGAGCTGGTGACGAAACAGCTCATCATTTCGCTGGCCTTCACCGTCCTCATCTTCAACATGGTCGGACAGGTCAGCAAGAAGGAGATCCAGAAAGCGATCGGCATCCAGACGATCTCGGCCCTGGACCAGGACGGCTCGGCCGGTTCCCAAGCCCTCCTCAAGAGCCTGGAATCGGCCCGGTTCAAGATCATCGACCAGTCGGGAAAGAACAAGGACGAAGCCCTCGCCGCGGCCAAGGCCGGGGATTCCAAACTGCTCCTGGTCATCCCGGCCGGTTTCGGCGATTCCCTGGCCGAGCTCAGGCCCAGCGAGATCGAGACGTACTCGTTCATGCGGAGCTTTTCTCTCATCGGAGCCCGGGGCCAAGTCGTCGTCCAAAGCGTCATTTCGGCCCTTAACGAGGCCCTCTCCAATAATTTCCTGGCCGAGAAGCTCCCGGGAATCGACCCGGCCGGCCTCAAGCGCCCGATCAAAAGCCGCGACTTCGTCGTTGTCAGGGACCGGACGGCCGAAGGCTCGGCCAACATGATCGCCGGGATGCTGTCCCAGCAATCGATGCTCATCCCCATCGTCCTGATGATGATCGTGATCTATTCATCCCAGATGGTCATCTCGGCGGTGGCCATGGAAAAACAGAATAAAACGCTCGAGACGCTCCTGACGGTGCCGATCAAGCGGACGTCGATCATCACGGCCAAGATGTTCGCCGCCGGGTTCGTCGGCCTGATCTCGGCCGGGGTCTACATGTTCGCCTTCAAGGGATTTATCGGCGGCATCGGCGATGAGGCCGCCTCGGCCGGGGCCAAGGCCGGCGGAGCCGCCTTGATGGCCAAGCTCGGCCTGACCTTTGACACCACCGGCTACATCATACTCGGCATCTCCCTCTTCCTGGCGATTTTGGTCGCCTTAGCCATGGCCATGATCCTGGGCGTCCTGGCCGAAGATTTTCGGAGCGCCCAGACCATGATCATGCCCATGATGTTCATGGTCATGATCCCCTACTTCATCTCCTTGTTCGCCGACATCAACACGGTCTCTCTCCCTGTCAAGATCCTCATTATGGCCATCCCCTTCTCCCATCCGTTCCTCGTCTCGCAAAACATCTACCTGGGGAATTACGGGATGATCGCCGCAGGATTGGGCTACATGCTGGTCGTCTTCGTCATCCTGGTGATTTACGCCGCCCGGATCTTCTCGACCGACAAGATCCTGACGATGAAGCTTCGGTTCGGTAAAAAGAAGACCCAGACCGTCTGAGCGGGAGGAATCGTGTCCGACTTGACCGCGGGTCTCGCCCTCGGGATCATGGCCGGGTTCATTGTCCTCTCCGCCGCCGGACCGTCAGGAGAAGACAGGCCCCGGGCCCGGGACTTCGGCCTCGAGCCGGGCACCCTGGCGACCGGCCCATTGAACGCCATCACCGACGTGGCCGGAGTGAAAGTCGGACAGGTCACGCTGAACCGGGGTGATCGCATCCGGACCGGCGTCACCGCGATCCTGCCCCATGACGGAAACATTTTTCAGAACAAGGTTCCCGGGGCCGTCGCCGTGGCCAACGGATTCGGCAAGCTCACCGGTTCGACCCAGGTCGAGGAGCTGGGGACGATCGAAA
>JAFGEN010000125.1 GCA_016931595.1 Candidatus Aminicenantota bacterium
AACCGTCAGGATCAGCGGGTCTTCCATGTTCCCGATGATTTTCAACCGGTCGGGCCTTTCGGTCGACCCGCTGATGACCTCATTATCGGTTCCGTCGAGGGCATACCCGGCCAACGGAGGGGTCATGCCCAGTCCGATCATCCGAAAATCACGGGAGAGGAAAAACATCGCTCCGCGCACGTCGCTCTGGATCTCGACATACTGCTGCTGGTCGGCGGCGATCTTGTTGCTCCGGGAATAGATCTGGAGGGCGCCGAGGACAACGACCAGCATGACGGCGCTGCCGATCATCAGTTCGATGAGAGTGAATCCCCGAAAGCGGCGCGGGCGAAGGGCGGCGTTGTTCACAGTCTTGACCTCATCGGACGATTACCGAGCTGAAGACCGCCCGGACCCGGTAATTGGCCGGATCGGCCAGGATGGACGTCGAGGATTTGCCGATGGCCGTCGCCGGGAAAACGAGGACTTTGACCGCGAAACTCGCCCCCCCGGAGGTGACTTGGGTGATCCGGCGGAAATCGGGAAAGCCGTCGGCGTTGGGGTCAAGGACTTCGTCGGCCGATTCCCCCCGGGAGGTCGAGGGGAACGTGCTCAATTCCGAGGCCATCAATGTCCGGAGATAGTCCAACTGCTGCTGGGCCAGGTACGAGGCATGGGCGATCTGCCCGGTTCGGACGTTGTTGTTGACGCTGAGAAGGAAGGCCTGGGCCAGGCCGAGCATGGCCGTGCCGACGATCGCCATCCCGATCAGGGCCTCGATCAGGGAGAACCCGGCCTCGTTTTTCGCCGCGGTCCGCCGAAGAAAACGTTTCATGTTCATGAGGATGTGATTTTCGTCATCTTGATCGAACCGCTGGTGTAGAACCGGATCAGCCGGACATTCGGCTCTCCCAGAAGGGCGATTCGGGTGGAGGACAGGGTCATCGTATTTTTCGTGCTGTCGAAATTGGAAACGAAGCCGGTTGGATTGAATTCAACCGTGTAGCCGGTAGGAAGAAGCGGAACAAAACTGAATTCGCGGGGGACGCGCTTGACCGACTGTCCTTGTTTCAGGGTCCAGGTCCCGAACGGCTTCTCCATTTCGACCCGGTAGGTCCAGCCGGCCGCGTCCTGGACGAACCGGACCCGGTGGTGGTACTTGGAGGTGACGGCCTGCCACTTGGCCATCTGAATCGACGTCAAAACGTCGGAGGCGGCATTGTCGAAGCCCCGGATTTCGATGGCGTTCTTGACGCTCGGGTAGAACGCGACCGCCAGGACGCCGATGATGCCCACAACGATCACGGATTCGATCAGGGTGAATCCGGACATCCGGGGTCTTTGGAAAGAAGCTCCTTCCACCCGTTTTTTCACGTCTGATCCTTTGATAAAGCTGTTATCCAGCAAGACGCCGACTATCAATATAGACCAGGGCCCTTCATTTGCGCAATCATCAAGCCCGATGAGCCGGGGGGTGATATAAAAACACAGGACGGCTAGCCGCCGAAGGGGGGCGAGTACCCTTGGGAAGGGACACGCGGCCGACGGTCGGGTATCAACGGCTAAGAGGCCGCAATCCGCGAAGCGGCTTCGCACTCATCCGCGATCAAATCGCGGCCTGAGTACAGGGGCGGTTTTTAGCGCCCCCGAGGGCGCAAGATTGCCGCCGCCCCGCCTCCCGGGGCGAGAGCGAGCGTAACTTTATCGGCATTGGCCACGGTCTTCGTGACCCGTTGGAAATCGTTTCCGTTCCGGTCGGCGTTGGGGCCGTCCCGGTAAAGGGTCATTTCAAAAGAGCCTTCGTCCAGAAAGGAGAGGTCCAGGACGAGATCCCGGGCCTTCTCGTCGGTCATCGCCCCGATATACCAATCCGACCCGCTCCGGCGGGCAACGAGGAGATCGTCCCCGATCCTGGCTTCCAGGACCCGCGTCTCGTCCCAAACCGGCGGCACGGCGGATAGAAACTCCAGGCATTCGGGTTCCCGCCTGTAGTTGGACGGCGAATCAGCCAGCATCTGAAGCGGGCTTTCATAGATGACATACATGGCCAGTTGCCGGCAGCGGGTCCCCTGGCTCATCGGCTGGTTGTAGATCACCTGGAAATTCCTCAGCCCGCCGTTGATCATCGCCCCGGGAGTGTAGTCCATCGGCCCGGCGGCCATCCGGGTGAACGGCAGGATGACGTCGTGTTCCGGGGTGATGTCCCGGCTCCACTTGTAATGCTCAAGGCCCATCACCCCTTCCGACGTCAGGACGTTGGGAAACGTCCTGTACAGACCGGTCGGCTTGTAGGCCCCGTGGAAATCCAGGAGAAACCGCCGCTTGGCCGCCTCGGCCGCGATTTTGTAGTAGTAATTGACCATCCAGGCGTCGTCCCGCTGCATGAAATCGACCTTGAGCCCGGCAATCCCCCAGGCGGAGAATCGGTCCATCGCGTTCTCGAGCTGATCGTCGAGCGTTTTCCATACGGCCCAGAGAATGATTCCGACCCCCTTGGTCTTGCCGTATGCGACGATGTCCTCGACATTCACCTCCGGAACGACCGATAACAGATCGCCCAGCTTGTACCAGCCCTCGTCCAGGATGACGTATTCGATCTTGTTCTCGGCGGCGAAGTCGATGAAATGCTTATACGTGGCGGTATTGACCCCGGCTCGGAAATCGACCCCGGCCAGGTTGAGGGCGTTCCACCAATCCCAGGCGACCTTGCCCGGCTTGACCCAGGAAAAATCCCCGGAAGAAGGCTTGGCCAGGCGGTAGACGAACGGACTCTCGATCAAGATCCCGTCTTCGGAGGCGATCAGCAGACACCGCCAGGGATATGTCCGCCGGCCGGATGTTTTGACGAGATACGACGCCCGCTCCGTGACCGGGACGTTCCGGTCGTTTTTCGCCTCTTCCTTCAAAGGATAGCCCGGGAAACGGCCGGTGAGCTTCCCCGGCGATCCGTCCTCCCCCGCCAGGTACATCCCGGCGTAATCTTCCAGGTCGGACTCGGTGACGGCGACCTTGGGGCCGGCCTCGGTTTCGACGACGACCGGACAGGAGGCGAACCGCCTTTCGGTGATATCGCTCAAGGAAAGGTAAAGGTATTTTCGCTCGGAATGCGTCTGGAAGCCCGCTTCCTCGGGAAACCAGACCTTGGGGTCGCCGGGAAAGACGAATTCCGCCCTCTCGGAAAGAACCGTAACCCCGTCCCGGAATGAGGTTTCGAACCGGTAGGCGGCCCCGTCGTTGTAAACCCGGACGGACAGGCCGTAGTCGCCGGCAAACTGCAGGGTCAATTCGTTGAACCGGTCGGGAAGCGAGGCCGCCTTCTGCCGAACGACCGGACGGAGGACCTCGTCGACAAACCGGCGCTTGGCGCTTTTCACCCTCGCCTCACGGCCGAAGATCCGCGTCCCGCCCGACTCGACCGTCATCGAAATCGAGGAAGCGGAGAGGAGTGGCCGGCCCTCATAATTCACGCTGTAGCCGAGGTCCGGCCCCACGGTCAGGATGAACTCGATTTTTTTATCCGGTGAAAAGACGGAGTATTCCCGGCCGTCGGCGGCCGTACCGAGGGCGGGCGGCGCCGACACAAGGAGACGCGCCGCCAAAGCGAACATCATACTCGAAAAGACGATGCAATTCCTTTTCATGCCCGATCCTCCTCCGGCGGTTTCCAGGGAAGAGTATACTCCATCCGGTCGCCGTCCGGGAGAAGACCGGTGTTTGAAATTCCTCCTGACCCATGGTATACCATGACAGCATGGACGGAAATTCGCGGACATTGCTCATCGTCAACCCGATCGCCGGGCACGGCCGCGGAAAGAAAATTTTCGCCCGGATCGAGCCGCGGGTTCGGGAGGTTTTTCCGGAGCTGGACGTCCGGATTTCCGAGTTTCCGGGTCACGCCTTCCAGCTCGGGAGAGAGGCCGCCCGGGAAAGATACAGCCGGGTGCTTTGTCTCGGCGGCGACGGGACGCCGTTCGAGGTCATCAACGGGCTGTATATCCACGGCCGCCCCTCCTTTGTTCCCGAAATGGGACTGATCCCGGCCGGCACCGGGAATTCATTCCTCCGCGACTTCGGAATCGAGACTCCCGAGGAAGCCGTCCGGAGGTTCGCCGCGGGGCGGCGGCTCAAGGTCGACCTGATCGAGTTCGAGTTCCAGCTCGGGGGAAAGACGGAGCGGCGGTATTCTCTGAATATCATCGGGGCCGGCCTGATCACCGACATTCTGAAGCTGACCAACGACTGGCTGAAAATCTTCGGCAAGCTGGGATACAGCCTGGCCGTTTTGATCCGCCTGGCCCGGGGCATGGACAACACAATCGACATCGAGGCCGGCGGGCAAACCTGGTCGATCCAAGACAGCGCCCTCGTCGTTTCCAATTCCCAGTTCACAGGCGGCCGGATGAAAATCGCCCCCCATGCGGCCACGGCCGACGGAAAAGCCGACCTCGTGGTGTTCCGCGACGTCAACCGGCGGGAGATCCTCCAGATCTTCAAGCGGGTTTTCTCCGGCTCCCACGCCTCCCACCCGAAAGTCGAGATCACCCAGGCGGCCGAGATGGCAATCACCGGACGGCCGCCGCTCCGGGTGATGGCCGACGGCGAGGTCCTGGGAGAATCCCCCCTTCGGATCAAAGTCCTTCCCCAGGAGCTGACCTTCCTCGGATGACCCGCGCCCTGGACGTCATCCGGTCGGTTCTCCTCTGGACCGCGGCCTTCCCCATCTTCATTCTCGCCTGTCTGTCGATTCTGGCGGTCGCCCTTGTTTACCGCGGCCCCGGCCTCGAACGGGTCATCAAATTCGGCTGCCGCGCGGTTCTGTTTGCGGCCGGGGTCCGGATTCGACTCCACGGCCGGGAACACTTCGAGCCGGGGCGGCGCTACCTCATGATGATGAACCACGTCAACCTCCTCGATCCCCTCGTCTTTTATGCCCGATTTCCCGGTTTCGCCCGAACGGTCGAGGAGGAATGCCATTTCCGCTGGCCGGTCTACGGCTGGATGATCCGCAGGATCGGCCAGATTCCGATCAACCGGGTCAATCCCCGAAAGGCAGCGGCCAGCCTCGCCCGGGCGGGCGAATTCATCCGGGCCCGAAGCGAATTCTCCTTCATCGTTTTTCCCGAAGGGACACGAACGCCGGACGGAAAGCTCGGGCCGTTCAAGCGCGGCGGCTTTCTCCTGGCCCGGGAAGCCGGCTTGGATATCCTGCCGATCATCCAGGTCGGAAGCTACCGGATCATGCGAAAAGGAAGCCGGTTGCTCCGTCCCGGCCGGGTGGATCTCTTCATCGAGCCGGCCGTCGCCCTGACCGGATCGAGCCGGGAGGATACCGCGGATTGGATGGCCCGCGTCCGCCGCGTCTTCGAGGATAAAGCAGAGGGGTCAGGTCTTGCATTATGAGGTTTTATGGCAAGACCTGACCCCGGTCCTCAGGCCGGGCTTTCTTTCGAAGTGCCACGTCTTGGCAGAAAACGCCATAATGCAAGACCTGACCCCCTTGCTTTTCCGGGGTAGCCGGAATAAATTGGTGAAGCCCGATTTTTTTTCGGAGGTTTCGTCATGTCCCCTTCTCCCAAAAAAACCAAGCTCGTGACCGTGGACAAGAACACCCGCATCCTCGTGGCCGGGGCCGGAGGATTCATCGGCGGGTCGCTTTGCCGTTACTTCAAAAACAAGGGATTTACGAATATCCGGGGCGTGGACAAGAAACCCCTGGCCGAATGGTACCAGCGCATCCCGGGCGTCGAATGCCTTTGCCTCGACCTGAGCCGGGAAGGGAACTGCCGCCGGGCGGTCGAAGGCATGGATGAAGTCTATCAGCTGGCCGCCGACATGGGCGGGATGGGCTTCATCGAGCGCTTCCGAATCGAGTGCCTCCGCTCCGTTCTCATCAACACCCACATGATCGAAGCGGCCTACCGGGCCGGCGTCGACCGGTACTTCTACTCCTCTTCGGCCTGTGTTTACAACACCGAGCTGCAGAAAAATCCGAAGATCACCGCCCTGAAGGAATCGGACGCGTACCCGGCGATGGCCGAGCGCGGCTACGGCTGGGAGAAGCTGATCTCCGAAATGTTCTGCCAGGAGTACTGGGCCGAGCGTGGATTCAAGACGTTCATCGCCCGCTTCCATAACGTCTACGGACCGTGGGGGACATGGGACGGCGGTCGGGAGAAGGCCCCCGCCGCCCTCTGCCGGAAGGTCATCCAGGCCATCGACGACGGGACGAGGGAGATAAAAATCTGGGGCGACGGCACCCGGACCCGGAGCTACCAATACATCGACGACTGCGTCAAGGGGATCGACATGATCACCCATTGCGACGAGCTGATCGCCACTCCGATCAACCTCGGGACGTCGGAGCTGGTCTCGGTCAACGAGCTCGTTTCGATCATCGAGAAAATCGCCGGGGTGAAGGTCAAACGGACCTACGACCTGACCGCGCCCCAGGGCGTCGGCGGACGCAACTCCGACAATACCTTCATCAAGAAGGTCCTGGGCTGGGAGCCGAATACGCCGCTTCGGGTCGGCCTGGGCAAAACCTATCCCTGGATCAAGGAACAGTACAAGCGGAAGAAAGCCGGCCTTCGGACCGTCGATTAATCGTCAGGGAAGTGAAAACGGTCATCGTCGCCGGCGGCTTTGACGATTTCGGCTCGAGGCACGCCCGGTTCCTGGAAGAAGCCGCCCGCCGCGGGCCCGTCCGGGTCCTCATCCATCCGGACGAGACGGTCGCTCTCCTCTCCGGTCTGCCGCCCCGATTCCCTGAAATGGAGCGGCTCTATCTCGTCCGGGCCATGCGGTTTGTCGACCGGGCTGAGATCGGCCCGCCGCTGCGGAGCGCCCATGTCCTGCCCGA
>JAFGEN010000126.1 GCA_016931595.1 Candidatus Aminicenantota bacterium
AGATGAGCGAATCCGAGAAAGTTTTGCGCCGGTCGCGGACCAACAAGATGATCGGTGGAGTGATGGGAGGATTGGCCGAGTACTTCGGCCTGGACACGTCGCTCCTGCGCGTCGTTTACGTCGTCGGTTCGATCCTCAGCGTCGCCTTTCCCGGCATCCTTGTTTACATCATCATGTGGGTGGTCATTCCCAAAGAAAAAGGCTAGGGTCTCATTTCCGAAACAGGGCGGTCCCCGGGATCGCTTCCTTCTTCCCGCCCGGCGCCTGCCATTCGACGATCAAGCCCCGGTCTCCCGTCCGGTTGAAATAACCGACCCTGACCGGATGGAGCCCGGCGGCCAGGGCGATGTCGCCCCGGCGGACGATCATCCCGTGGAGACCGTCATTGTCGACGACCAGGGCGTCGCCGATCCACAACCGGCTGCCGTCGTCCGAGGATACGAAGAAGGTGTAGACGCCGTCCTCGGGAACACGGATATATCCGCGGAATTCGAGGCCGTATTTTTCCTTCGGCTCGACGGTCGAAGGGTCGAACGTCTCCCTCCATCCCGAGGCCGCCGGCTTGAGCTTTTTAAAATCCGGAAGCGCGTCCCACTCCCCCGCGTAAAAGTCGAAGGACAAGCCCGTCTTCAAGCCCTGAACCGCGACCGCCGGCCGGGGCGCGACCTTGGTGAACGTCCTTCGGGCCGGCTCGCTCACCGGGCGGTCTCCGCGGAAGCAGGCCGCGGTGACAGCCGCCGTTTCATTCAGTCGGACCGGGCCGGCGGCGGTTGTGGAGAAAGCCGTCGGAGCCGTTCCGTCGAGGGTGTACCGAAGCTCGACGTTGTCCCGGTCCGTTTCCACCCGGACGTCGAGCGTGTCGGTGAAGATTTCGCTTTCGGCTGAAATCCGGGGCGGCTCGGATACGTCGGGCTTTCCGGAAATATCCAGGACGACGACCGAGACGTCGGAATCGGGAGCGGCCGCCGGGACAGTGACGACCTGGGCCGTCGGCAGGGATTCAATTTTCAGCATTTTTTGGGCCGGGTCGGAAAGCAGGTAAGCTTTAAGGACCGGGCTGAGGAGCCCCGGGACGACAAGCCGCCCGTCCGCGGGCCAGTCGAAGACGTGAAGGTAGAGGCGCGTCCGGCCGCCCGCGGCTTTCTGCGTCGCCCGGCCGAACGGAAGGGCTTTAAAGGGGCCGGCCGTTGTCCTGTAGATCGCCTCCCCGTTCGTTTTCATCCAGCGGCCGATCGCTTCCAGGCGTTCCAGGCTCGGACCGGGAAAGAGGCCTTCGGCGGTCGGGCCGACATTGAGAAGGAAATTTCCGCCCTTGCCGGCGATATCCGACAGGTTCCGGATGAGATCCCGGGACGACTTCCAGTTTTGGTCGGCCTTGTTGTAACCCCAGTTGTCGTTCATCGTCATGCAGGTTTCCCAGTCGACGCCCGGAAGACCCGTCCCCGGGATCTGCTGCTCGGGGGTTCCAAAATCCCCGGCCGAATCCTTGCTCTCCGAGAACCCTTCCATCCCCGAGCGGCTGGCCCCGACCCGGTTGTTGATGATGATGTTCGGCTGGAGGGCGCGGACATACTGATAAAGGTCCCGGCCGCGGTCTTCGGTCCAGGTCGCTTCCCACTCGCCGTCGAACCACAGGACGCCGATATCGCCGTAGTTGGTCAGGAGCTCCTTCAACTGCTCTTTCATATAAGCGACATAGCGCTCGAAATCGGCCCCGAAGGCCGGACGACTCTTCTCCTCCCACGGCCGCCGGGGCAGGTAGTCCGGATGGTGCCAGTCCATGATCGAATGATAGAAGCAGAGCTTCATGCCGTATGTTCGGCAGGCAGAGGCCAGTTCCTTGAGGATGTCCCTTTTGAACGGCGTGGCCATACAATCGAAATCCGAGACCTTCGAGTCGAAGATGGCGAACCCGTCGTGATGCTTGGAAGTGATGACGATGTATTTCATCCCCGCGTTCTTGGCAGCCCTCACCCAGGCTTCGGCGTCGAATTCGACCGGGTTGAACCGCTCGAGAAACTTGTCGTAAACCTCCAGGGGGATTTGGGCCGTATGGCGGATCCATTCCCCATAATTCGTTTTTCCGCCCCATGTCCCCGCCGGGACGGCATACAGCCCCCAATGGATGAAGAGCCCGAAGCGGGCCTCCCGCCACCATTGCATTCGGGCGTCGTGTTGGGCTTTGGTTTCAGCGGCCGAAAGGGGAACGGCCGTTGCAAGGAAAGCGAGAGCGAGAATCAACGACAGGAATTTTTTAGGCATAGAATCCTCCCAAGCGACGTCGGATGATGTCCGTTGTTCGACGGCGGGTCACGCGTCCCGACCTTTTAAGGGGAAGCGGATGCGGAAGGTCGTCCCTCCCCGGCGGACGACTTCCATCGTGCCGTCCAGCTGCTCGACCAGGGACTGGACAATCTGCAGCCCCAGATTCGAGGGCTTGGCGACATCCAGATCCGGGGGGAGCCCTACCCCGTCATCGCTAACCGTCAAGACGCAGTCCCCCATCCCGCTTTTGACCAGGCCGACCGCGATTCGTCCCGGCCTCTTGTCGGGAAAAGCATACTTGAGAGCGTTGGAAATGAGCTCATTGAGTATCAATCCCGCCGGAATCGCCCGATCCAGATTGAGATAGACATCCCCGATATCGATATTTCGTTCGATCCGGTTTCCCGGAATCTGGTACGTCAATAAAAGCTGGGTGACCAGAACAGTCGTGTATTCGGTCAGGTCGATCCGGGCAAAATCCGTCGAACGGTAGAGACGATCGTGGATGAGGGCCATGGACCGGACCCGGTTTCGGCTTTCCTGAAGAAAACGCAGGGCCAGGGGATCCCGGATCTCCGGGGGATGGAGGTTGAGGAGGCTGCTGACGACCTGGAGGTTGTTCTTCACCCGGTGATGAATTTCCTTCAGCAAAACCTCCTTTTCCTTGAGAGCCGCTTCGATCCGTTCCCGGACCTGCTTGCGCTCGGTGATGTCCTGGGCAAGAATGGCGATATCCTCTCCCATTGAGATAACCACCAGGCGCAGCCATTTTGCCTTTGAGATGATTTTTCCAACTTCGACTTCTTCAATAATCTGAGTGCTTCCCGTTTCGGCCACATGAACATATGTTTCAAAAAACGGGGTTCCTTTATAAGTCGGGAAAACGTCCAGAAGCCGCATACCGATTACCTTTTGCGGATCCGTCCCGTTGATTCGCGCGATTGTTTGATTTTCGAAAACCCATGTGAAATCCACAATCTCGCCTTTTTCGTTCCGCCAGGGATGAAGAATGGTGAATCCATCGGGAGACATTTCCTGGACGAGCCTGAACCGTTCCTCGCTCTCCCGCAGCGCTTCCTCCGCCCGCTTGCGCTCGGTGATGTCCTGGGCTGCCCCCCAGAGGCCGACCGTTTTGCCCGCCGAATCGACAGTGGCTTCACCCCATACCCACATCCACCCATTTTGTCCGTCTTTTCTTACGGTTTCCAGCTCGAGGGTGTAGGGAATCCCTGTGTCCCTGGTACGGGCCAGGGCCGCGGACAGCCTTCCCCAGCTTTCAGGGGTAAACAGTTTCATATGCTCGGTGTAGGGCGGAGGAGGAAGCGATGGATCAAACCCGTACATGTTGTAGAGTTCTTCCGTCCAAACGACCTGATTGGTCGCCACATCCAGACGCCAACTGCCGACGTGGGCGATCCGCTGCGATTCTCTCAGGTCCTTCTCGTTCCTCCGCGCCTCCTCGCGCTGACGGTATTCCTCGGTCACATCGCGGAAGACCAGCACCGCGCCGGCGACCGCGCCGGCGGCGTTGTGGATGGGAGCGCAACTGTCGGCGATTTGACGCTTCGCGCCGTCTCTGGCGATGAGCACCGTGTGGTTGGCCAGGTCCACGACCACGTCGTCGCGGATGGCCCGGAAGACCGGATTTTCCAGCGCCTCGCAAGTCCGGGCGTCGATGATGCGGAACACCTCGCCGACGGGCGTCCCGGCCGCCTCGGCGGTGGTCCATCCGGTCAGTGTCTCGGCCGCCGCATTGAGGTTCACGACCTCGCCCGACGTGTCGCAGGCGATGACGCCGTCGGCGATGGAACGCAAGGTCGCCGCACGGAACTCCTCGCTGGCGCGCAGGGCTTCTTGAATCTTTTTTCGTTCATTGATATCGCGCACAGCCACAACGAAGCGATTCTTGCCGTCGATGACAACAAAACGAGCGCTGACCTCGGCCCAGAAAAGGCCGCCATCCCGGCGCTTGGCCAGCCATTCGAAGACCTGCGGGCCTTCCCGGCGCGTTTTGCCCAACAATTCCCGTGCTTCGGCCTGTGAATACGGGCTTCGGCCTTGGCTCAGGTCTTCAATGGGAGTGCGGAGCATCTCCTCGTGGGTGTAGCCGTACATCATGCAACAACGATGGTTGACGTCGAGGATCCGGCCGGTCTCGGCGTCATCCACAAAGACGGCGTCGTTGACCGAGTCGAGCACGGCTTGCAGGTAGTCCTTATTGGACTGCAGGGCCTCGGTCATTCGTTTGCGTTCAGTGATATCGACCAGAAAGTTGATGGTGGCCGGGTTGCCGTTCCATTCCATCATGGCGGTGCTGAGCTGCACTGTTCGCGTCTCGCCGCCTTTACGGATGATCCTGAACTCGTACCTGTCAGTTTCCGGCAGCTCGCCGCGAAGCCTCGCCCGGTGACGCTCGATCACCCGTTGGCGATCATCGGGGTGGATAAACGAGACAAACGGCTCGGTCATGAGCTCCGCCAGGGTGAAACCTATCAGAGTTTCCGTATTGTGATTCCCCAGTTTGATCAGGCCGTCCTGGGCGACGAAAATGGCCTCGCGTACATTGTCAAAGATGAGCCGGTACTTCTCCTCGCTTGCCCTGAGCGCCTCCTCCGCCCGCTTGCGCTCGGTGATGTCCTCTGCGATGCTGAGCAGGGCAGGTCTGCCGAACCAAGCCGCTTTCTTCGCGTACACCTCCAGCGGGAAGGAGGATCCATCCTTGCGGATATGACGCACCTCGAACCGCGCC
>JAFGEN010000008.1 GCA_016931595.1 Candidatus Aminicenantota bacterium
CTGCCGCGGGCTCGAGTTCGATCCGGACTCGCTCCGGTTATCCGCATCAGGCGGGACTCCGCTCGAGGACTTGACCGCGCTTTGTCGAAGTCGCGGACTTGCGGGCCTGGAATTCCTGGCCGGAATTCCAGGGACCGTGGGCGGAGCGGTTTACGGCAACGCCGGGGCTTTCGGCCGTTCAGTCGGGGATGTTCTCGTAGAAGCCCTCCTCCTGGACCCAACGGGCTCCGAAAGACGGGCGTTTTCCCCTGGAGATTTCGATTTCGGCTACCGGGATTCACACCTGAAAAAAACGGGTGAAATCGTCCTCTCGGCCGTTTTTCGAACCCAAACCGGGGAGGCCGCGGCGGTTTCGGCCTGCATGGATTCCTACCTGGCCCTTCGGGCCGAACGCCATCCGTCCCGGGATATGGCTTACGCCGGAAGCTATTTTAAAAATCCTCTCGGTCCCGACGGGAAACGGTTGGCTGCCGGCCGGCTCCTCGAACAAGCCGGGGCGAACCAAATGACGGTCGGGGGGGCGGCGGTTTACGAGGGGCATGGGAATTTCATCTACAACCGGTCCGGGGCTTCGGCCGCCGATGTTAGATGTTTGGCCGCGCTCCTCAAGGCCAGGGTGAAAGAACGTTTCGGCGTGGACTTGAGGGAAGAGGTTATTTTCCTTCCAGCAGAGCCCGAAGGCGTTTGATCGACCCGGCCCCTGCGCCCCGCTTTTTAAGAAGATCCAGGGAGGCCAGTCCGACCGTCCGATACGCCTCCCGGGCCCGGGGAATTCGCCGCAGGGCCTTCAATTGCCGTTCGATTGTTTCGAAATCCAGGCGAATGAGAGGGCCGGTCAGGGCTTTATGGGCGTCAAGGACTTTGACGTTTCGTAAAGTTCCTTCGATCAGGGGGAGAAGCGCTTTTTTTGCAACCGCCGCGGGGATGCCGGCCGCTGTCATCGTTTGAACCGCCAGCTCGATGAGAGGCGGAAGGAGGTTGGAAGCCAGGACGCAGGCGGCATGGTAGAGGGCTTTTTGTCCGGCTTCGAGGACGACCGGACGTCCGCCCAGAGCCCGGACCAGCGTTTTTGCCGTCCGGACGGCGGCCGGGTCTCCTTCCAAACCGAACACGGTTTCGCGGAAATGGGAAGGGGGAGTGGATGGCGTCGGGAACGACTGGGCCGGATGGAACGAGCCGACGGCCGCGCCCCTGGCCGCCAGGCGGGAAAGCCGCGAAGCCGGAAGAATACCGCTCGTATGAAAGACCGTCTTGCCCCGGCCGTCAAATTCTCCCGCACAGAGCCGGGAAACGGCCCGGGCCAGGGCATCGTCGGGAACGGTGAGGAAGACGATGTCGGCGGCCGCGGCCGCGGCGGCGGAATCCAAGGTCGGCTGCCCCCGGCCGATGATCCGTTTCGCCCTTCGGGCCGCCCGAATGTCCGAATCGGCCAGTCCGGCGAGGCCGTATCCGGCGCAGGCCAGAGCATTTCCGAGCGACGTGCCCAGGCGGCCCGTTCCGATGACGGCGATTTTCCCCTGTTTTTTCATGAACTTTTTTTCCGGGCGAACGCCTCGGTCCAGAGGGTCACTTCCAGGGCCGAAGCGGCGCCTTCGTCCTTGTCCATTTCCCGTGCTTCCCGGCTTTCCCGAAGAGCCTTCTTCATTTCCCGGTAGAACTCGTCGCAGCGGACGGCCGTCGCCCCGGCTTCCCGGGCGATCGCCCGAATCTCGCGGTCCGAACTGACCACGAACAGACGGCGGCGGTCGGTCCGGCTCTCGATATAATCGACGATGAGGGAATCGGCCGATTCTCCCGGCGGCGGAAAGAGCACCGAGAACTTCTCTTTATCCGGCCGTGGAAAACCCTCAGGGGCGGTTCCGTCGAAGACCAGGATCACCCGCGTCCGGGTCTGTCGTTGAAAGGCCTGGAGCTTTCGAACGAGGGTCGAGCGGTGAGCCGGGTCGCGATGGTATCCGGCGTAAATGTGGCCGAGAAGGTTGTTGCCGTCGATGAGATAGGCCATGTCATCCGGGCGGCCATTGCATTTTCCGGCCGCCGAGAAGGTGAGCATGGATGTGGAAGACGTCCTGGCCCGAATCCGGACCGGTGTTGATGACGAGGCGGAAGCCGGAGGCTTTGACCCCCTTGATCTCCGCGATTTCCGGAGCCTTGGCCAGGATGTGGCCGAGAAGGTCCGCCCGCTCCGGGCCTGCCTCGTTCAGCGAGGCAAGATGCGTTCGGGGAATGATCAAGGTATGAACCGGAGCCTGGGGCCGAATGTCGTCGAAGGCGATGATGCGGTCATCTTCGTAAACGACCTTGGCCGGGATCTCCTTGGCCGCGATCCGGCAGAAGATGCAGTCGCTCATGGCGGTCCTCCTCACTACGGCCGGGACGGCGGCCTCTCAGTCCTTGATCCGCTCGATTTTGGCGCCCAGCTGCCGCAGCTTGGCCTCGATGGCCTCGTATCCCCGGTCGATATGTTCGACTTCATTGACGATCGTTTCGCCTCCGGCCACGAGACCGGCCAGGAGAAGCCCGGCCGAAGCCCTCAGGTCCGAAGCCGTCACCTCGGCGCCGGAGAGCGGCGTCGGCCCGCGGACGACCGCCTTGTCTCCGCTTACCTCGATGGATGCGCCCAAGCGAAGAAGTTCGTTGACGTGCTGGAACCTGCGGTCGAAGATCGTTTCTGTGATGATCGACGTGCCCGAGGCCTGGGTCATCAGGACCATGAACTGGGCCTGCATGTCCGTCGGAAACCCGGGAAAGGGCGAGGTCGTGATGTCCTGCGGGGTGATGACGGCCGGGCCGACGATCCGGACCCGGTCGGCTCCCAGAATGTCGACGTGGGCCCCGGAGTAGCGCAGCTTGTCGATGGTGGTGACCAGGTGGTCGGGGCGGATGGCGTGGAGAACGATGTCCCCCCGGGTCAGGGCTCCGGCGACCATGTAGGTTCCGGCCTCGATCCGGTCGGGGATGATTTCGTGGGCCGCGCCGCCCAGTTCGTCCACGCCCATGATCCGGATCGTCTCCTCGCCGATGCCGCTGATGCGGGCTCCCATTTTGACCAGCAGCTCGCAGAGGCATTGGACTTCGGGCTCGCGGGCGCAATTGCGGAGGATCGTTTCCCCCTTGGCCAGTGACGCGGCCATGACCAGGTTTTCCGTTCCGCCGACGGTGGCTTTTTCGAAATGGATTTCGGCCCCTTGAAGCCGGGACGCTTCGGCCTTGATGTACCCGTGTTCCAGGACGATGGCCGCCCCGAGCTTCTGGAGCCCGGAGATATGGAGGTCAATTGGCCTCGAGCCGATCGCGCACCCCCCGGGCA
>JAFGEN010000127.1 GCA_016931595.1 Candidatus Aminicenantota bacterium
CGAGACCGGCTGGACCCTCGAGGAATTCCTGGGCCATTGCGCCGAGGACAAGGCCGGGATCGGCTGGAACGGCTGGAAGCAGGCCGATATTTTTATCTATGAGGCTCTGATTTTCAAAGAGGACAAGCGCTGACAGGTGAACGCCCCCTATTGGCCCGTTCCCATCGCGATATTCCTGGCGCTCCTCTACGGACTGAGCCTGCTCCTGGTCCGGTTGGACATCCTCGGCCGGGCGACCCACCGGAAAATCTGGAACTGGGCCCTGCTTCTGACGTTCACGATTGCGGCCGGCCTCGGTCTGCTCCTTGCCGTCCAAGTCAATTCCCGGCTTCGAATCCCCTGGGCCGATCAAGCCCTTCGGGTCCATGTGAATTTCGGCCTGGCCATGGCTGCGATCGGGGCGGTCCATCTGGCCGGGCGAATCTCTCATTTTTTCCGACGGTCCGGACCCAAAGCCTCCTCCGCCGGGACCGGCGTCCCTCCGTCCGCCTCCGTGGAGCCATTGCCCCGGACTTCGGCCGCGTTTCTTCTTCCGGCCGGAATCGGTTTTTCCGGCGTCGTCGTCCAGGCCCTTCTCATTCGCGATTTTCTGACTCTGTTCGAGGGAAACGAGCTGACCGTTTCCTTGGTGCTCTTTCTCTGGCTTCTTGTGACCGGGGCCGGATCGCTGGCGGGTTCGGGCGCCGGATGTTGCCGATCAATTTACGACGGGAATCATGCGGACAAGGCCAAAACCGCGATTCATTCCCTTTTTTTTATCCCCCTGGTTCTTTTCCCCCTGATCTTTGTCGGGAAAAGCCTGCTGTTTTCCCCCGGAGTCGAAGCGGGTCCCTTGGCCATGTCCGGATTTCTGGCCTTCATCCTTGTCCCGTTCTGCTTTCTCAACGGTTTTTCCTTTACATTTTCCGCCCGCGTTTTGAAAAGGGAGGGCCGGTCTCTGGGAACCGTCTACGGTTGGGAAAGCGCGGGAGGCGCGGCCGGCGGATTGTTCGTCACGGGAATGGTCCTGACCGGCCTCCCTTCGCTCACGATCCTGGGTCTGGCCGGATCGTTTTTCTTTATTTTGACGGCCCTCCTGCGGGGGAAGAGGCGGCTGATCCGTTGGGTCCTTCCGGCCGCTTTCCTGGCCGCGGCGGCTTTCGTCCAGGTTTTCGACGTCGACCGCTTGATCGTGCAGAGATTTCATCCGAACGAGGAAATCGCCGGCACCGCCTCCGGCAGTTCCGGCCGCCTGACCGTCACCCGGACCGCCGGCCAGGTCAACGTCTATGAAAACGGCATCCTCGTCCATGCCGCCGGAAACACGATTGCCGAGGAGGAGCTGGCGGCCTTCGCCCTGGTCCAAACCGGCCGTCCCGATTCGGTCCTGATCATTGGAGGACTTCTTACCGGGCTGGCCGGAGAGGCGTCCAAGTACGGTTCCGGGAGGATCGACGTGATGGAACCCGACCCCGGCCTCTTCAGGCTGGCCGGAACGCTCGGTCTGGCGGAGGAATCGGCATCGGTCCGCCTGATTCGCAAGACGCCGGCCGCCTGGCTCCGGGCGGCCGATACCCGGTACGGCGCCGTCCTGATCAATCTGCCGGGGCCGCTCAGCTTGAATCTCAACCGGTTCTATACCGCCGATTTTTTCCGGCGAGTCCGCGGAGTTCTCGAGCCGGACGGCATCGTCGCCGCCGTCCTTCCGGGGACGGCCAACTATGTCTCGGAGAACGCCGCGGCAACCCTCGGACCTGTCATTCGGGCGGCCCTCGAGGCGTTTCGCGAAGCCCTCGTATTCCCTGGGGAAAACAGCTATCTCCTGATGTCCGACCGGCCGCTGACAACCGATATCCTCACCGGTCTTCAGGAACGGGGCGTCCAAAATCTTTATGTCAATCCCGATTATTTCGACGCGACGCTTTTTCGAGACAGGGTCGAGCGTCTGAACCGCGAGATCGGTCCGGCAGCCGTCCCCAACTCCGACCTCAAGCCTGCGGCTTTTTTAGCCCAGATCCGGTGGTGGCTCGGCCGCTTTCCCGAGGATATCCTTTGGCCCGGGGCGATTCTGCTGACCATCCTTCTTCTTCTGGGGATTTTCACGGGGAATTCCCGCCTGGCCGGGATGTTTCTCCTTGGCGCGGCCTCCTCGGGCTGGAGCGTCACCCTTCTGCTCCTTCTCCAAATCACGGCGGGGGCGATCTATCAATGGACGGGCCTGCTCCTGGGAACGTTCATGGTCGGGCTGGCGGCTGGAAGCGCGATCGGGCCGCGCCTGTTGAGGGCGGACAGCCTGAAAAGCGAAGCTCTCCCCCTGGGAGGGTTTATCCTGGTATCGGTCCTAGCCGGCGTTTTCTCTCCCGGCCTGGCTTACGGCCGCGGTCCGGTCGGGATCAAACTTCCGGTCTTGTTCGCTCTCGGTTTTATCGTCGCCGCGGCGGTTGGAGCCTGTTTTGCCGTCTGGGCGGTCAAGCTGGACCGCGGGCCGGGCAAATCCGACCGGCTGTACGGATATGACCTCCTCGGTTCGGCGGCCGGGGCCGTCGGTTTTCCAATGGTCGCCCTCCCTTTGGCCGGCTTTCAGAATGGATTGTATCTCCTGGCCGCGGCGGGAGCGGCGGCTCTCTTAATGACCGTCATCGGCGGGCGGAAACGAAGGAATGTCCGGCCATGAAAAAAAGAGATTTCCTGAAGGGCATGATGGCTGTGGGCGGAGGCTGTCTTGCGGCCTGGAGCGGCCGGGCCGCGGGCGGAGGAACCGGGGATCCCCGGCCTGCGGCGGAGACGGGAGAGAAGGAAGCGTCCCACTATGCGGCGACGCCGCGCGGGGTCAAATGCCTCATCTGCCCCAACGAGTGCACCTTGAAGGAGGGCGAGGTCAGCGATTGCCATAACCGGGTCGCCCGGGGCGGGAAGCTCTACACCATGGCCTACGGCAATCCCTGCGCCGTCCATATCGACCCGGTGGAGAAGAAACCCCTTCTGCATTTCCACCCGGGATCCCTGGCCTTCAGCATCGCCACGGCCGGCTGCAACTTCGCCTGCCTGAATTGCCAGAACTGGGAGATCAGCCAGGCGAGTCCCCGGGAGACGCGCAACGTGAGCGCCGGCCCGGAGGCGGTCGTTGCGTCGGCTTCCAGGGAGAACTGCCGTTCGATCGCGTACACGTACTCCGAGCCGGTCACCTTTTTTGAATACATGCGGGACACGGCGGTCTTGGCCCGGGCTAGGGGGATTCAAAATATCATGGTTTCCAACGGCTACATCAACCGGGCGCCGCTCCTCGAGATCTGCCGGGTCGTCGATGCTGCCAACATCGACCTCAAGTCCTTCGACCCCGGCATCCACCTCAAGCTCACGGCCGGCAAGATCGAGCCGGTGCTGGAAACCCTCAAAACGATCAAGGCTGAGGGTGTTTGGCTCGAAATCACCAACCTGATCATCCCCGGCTGGACGGATGATTTCAAGATGATCGGGGACATGTGCGACTGGCTGATGAGGGAAGGCTTCGCCGAAGTTCCCCTGCATTTCAGCCGGTTCCAGCCGCTTCACAAGCTGACCCGGCTGCCGCCGACGCCGGTCCCGACCCTGGTCCGGGCCAAGGAGATCGCGGTCAAGGCCGGACTGAAATTCGTCTACATCGGCAATGTCCCCGGCCTAGGCGGGGAGGACACGTTTTGCCCGGGCTGCAAGACCCGGCTCCTCAGGCGCCGGGGCTTCGCCGTTTCCGACAACATCCTCAAGGACGGAAAATGCCCCAAATGCGCGATGCCGATCCCGGGACGGTGGGGATGATTTTTTGGGGGAGAGCGAACCCATGAAAAAAGAGGCGACCAAAGCCGCGGCGAGGCGGGCCAAGCCGGCCGCAAGCGTGGATGTCTATCTGGCCGGCGTACCGGAGAGGCAGAGGGCCGCCCTTGAGAAAGTCCGGGCGGCTTTCAAGGCCGCCG
>JAFGEN010000128.1 GCA_016931595.1 Candidatus Aminicenantota bacterium
AGAGAGAGAGAGAGAGAGAGAGAGAGAGATTGCATGTGTATAGGTGAATATATTCATACAGGAGAGTATCAAGAGGACGAAACATCTATAACGAGGGTTCGACCGGTGTCTCCCGCTCATTTTTCCCATCCACCGGTAAGACGCGCGGGCTTGTGGAAACCCACGCACTTTTTTTAAAACCATTCCCCCTTCGAAGAGCGAAGAGCCCGGCGTCAGCTTTCTTTAAAAACCCATTTCTTGATCATTCCGAAGACGTCCTCCCGGCGGATGGGCTTGGACAGGTAATCGTTCATCCCGGCGTCCAGACAGACATCCCGGTCTTCCTGCATCGCGTCGGCCGTCAAGGCGATGATCGGGATGTCCTCAAAACCGTGGTTTCGAATCAGGCGGGTCGCCTCCAGCCCATCGAGCTCGGGCATGTGAACGTCCATGAAGATCAAATCGTAGCCCTCCGGGTCGGCGGTGAATTTGTCCACCGCCTCCCGGCCGTCGGCGGCCGTATCAAGCCGATAACCGGCCTTGGCCAGCATGGACTGGGCCAGCTTCATGTTCATCGGATTGTCCTCGACCAGGAGAATCCGGACGGAATGCTTGGCTTCTTCGGCCAGGACATGCTGGGTCAGGATCTTGGCCCTGTCCGGCCTGTTCCCGCCTTCCTCCCGTTCGGCCGCATCTCCCAGAAGCCGTTTGATCATCGCCTGCATCCGGCGCCTCTGGATCGGCTTCGGAAGGAAACCGTCAAACCCGATTTCCGAGAAGGCCTTGATCCGGCGGCTGACCGAGGAGGAGAAAGCCAGCAGCTTCAAAGCGGAGATCCGGGAGTCTTCCTGGGCCCGAAGCTGCCGGGCCACATCATAGCCGCTGACATCCGGCATCTGGATGTCCAGGACACAGACATCGAAGGGGTCGTGTTCCTCCAGGGCTTTTTGGATCTCCGGGAGAACCTGGGCCCCGGACTTGAGTGAAACGGTCCGCAAGCCCATCTGGCCGAGGGAATGGGCCAGGACGACCAGGTTCGTCTCGTTGTCATCGACCAGCAGGGCCCGCTTCCCTTCCAGCGCCTCGACCTTGCGGACCGCCGGGATGATCCTGTCCGATTTTTCCACCCAGGCCGTGAAATGGAACGTGCTGCCCCGTCCCGGCTCACTTTCCGCCCAGACTTCTCCGCCCATGTGCCGGGCGATCAGCCGGCAGATAGCCAGGCCCAGTCCGGTGCCGCCATAGCGGCGGGTGATGGAGCCGTCAGCCTGTTGGAACGCCTCGAAGATCGCCTCCAGCTTGTCCCCGGCGATCCCGATGCCCGTGTCCCGGACTTTCGCATGGAGCTTCAAACGCCCTCCGGCTTCCTCCTCGATGTCGACGAAAAGCTCGATCTCCCCATTGTCGGTGAACTTGACCGCATTGCTCATGAAGTTGAGCAAGACCTGGCGGATGCGGCTCGGGTCGCTTTTGATAAAACCGGGAAGGTTTTCGCCGACGCGGCAGAGGATTTCGACCGGGCGGTCGCCCAACCGCGGTTGGATCATGTGGCAGACGTCGAAGGCGGCCAGTTCGAGGTCGAAATCGATGTTCTGGAAGGCCAGCCGGCCGGCTTCGATCTTGGAAAAATCCAGGATTTCGTTGATCAGGGCCAGGAGGGCTTCGCCGCTCTTGGTGATGTTCCGGACATACTCGACCTGCTCTTCGTTCAACACGGTATCGAGAAGCATGTCGGAAAAACCGATAACCGAATTCATCGGCGTCCGGATTTCGTGGCTCATCCGGGCCAGAAACATGCCCTTGGCCAAGCTGGCCGATTCGGCCGTCGCCCTGGCTTGCTCGGCGGCCTCGTTGGCTTTCTTCACCTTCTCCATGGCCTCGCGCAGCGCATCCTCGGCTTTCCGGCGTTCGGTGATGTCGCGGAGGATTCCGTCCGTGCCGACGAGCCGGCCGCTTTCATAGACCGGGGTCCAGCAGTCTTCCAGGTAGAGGAGCGACCCGTCCTTGGCTTTCCACCAGGACTCCCAGACCTCCTTTTCCCGGGCGGCTTTGCTGATCAAGAGATTGAAGAGGGAGTTTTGCAGCGAAAACGCCCCCTTCTGGATGACCTGGGAGAGGAACGCCTCGCGCCCTCCCGTGGCCTTGATGTCGTCCATGGTGTAGCCGAGAAGACGTTCAAAAGAGGGGCTCAGGTAGGAAAATTCCTTGGTCCCGGCGTCCACGCTGTAGAGGATGTCGTGAATCGAGCCGGCGATCCGTTCGAATTGCTGTTCCGTGCGGGACAGCGCGCTCGCGACGCGCTTGTGCTCGGTGATATCCACGATGGCCGTAATGAAGCAGGGAAGGCCTTCCATCTCGATCCGCTCGAGGGAGAGGCAGCCGAAGAGTGTTTCCCCGCTCCTGAGCCGCAAGGAAATCTCACGGTTGCGGACTTCCCCGAGCCGGCCGACTTCCTCGCGGACGGTTTCATACTCGCCGGGGCCGGTGAACAAGCCGATTTCGGCGAACGTTTTTCCGATGAGATCCTTGGCCGGACGGCCGAGACGGCGAAGGAAGGTGTCGTTGACTTCCAGGAAGGTCCCATCGGCCGCCTTGTTGATGGACATCAGGGCGGGATTGGACTGGAAGATGAGGCCGAATCGGAAGCCCGGGGAAGCGCTTTGCTCGGGGCGCTTTTTCAGGAGCATCAGTCTCCCTCCATTCGATCTATATCCTTGTCGGCCGGAGACTGATTGAAAAAAGGCAAGACTAAAATACGCAATACGCTTTAAGGTGTCAAATATCCGAACGACTCTTGTTGGGCCGGCGAGAATGCTCCGGGCGAAGTCTCAATCTCCCACGCCTTCCCGCGACTTAAGAAAGAACAAGCGCAGGGTGTTCTCCCCGGACTCGCGGAGCAGGGCCAGGACGTCGACCGACACCGTGCCGGCCGCCGCCCTCCAGTGCGGCGAATCCGACCGATAGATTTTTCCGTTGGCTCTCAGGAGGAGTCCGGGGATGGCCGTTCCGCCGGGCAGGGCGGCATGGAATTCGATCGATTCATAAAGTTCCTCGATGGGCTGTCCCCCGCCCCGGCTGATCGACATCAGGAATCCATGTTCAAAGACGAGTCGTCGAACATCCTCCGTCCCGTATCCGATATACTGGAGAACCTGCCGGTTTTTCTCGCGGCGGGAGACGAAAACAAGTTCGGCCTCCCCGTCGACGGCCAGCGCGGTTCGCTCTCCCGGACGCGCATCCCCAGCCGTGGCCCGGGGAGAGGACTGAATGTTGTCAACCCGGAGGGAGCCCTGGATTCCGGCCGACAGTGTTTGGACGTCGGCGAACGCGAATTGATTGAAGCCCGCGGACGGTTTTTTGGGGACATCGACGACCGCCAAGCCCCCCTCGGGCAGGCGGACGTTGAGCTCGATGTCCTCCCCCGTCCGGTAGAGCCGGCCGCCTTCGTTCACGATCGTCGGCCCGGTCACCGCGATTTGATCCTCCAAGGGGACCTCGGCTCCCGATTCGTCAAGAGCTCTGACCCGGACGAGGATTCGGGAGGGCCCGAAGAAGCGGGACGGAATAGAACCTTCCACCCTCAAACGCCGGGCCTGCGTCGGACTGAGCCTCCACAGGCGGCCGTCGACCGTCCCGACCAGCAACGAATTCTGAAAGGGGATCAAGGCTGTGATGTCGAGGGCCATGCCCTGGGCCCTGTTCAAGGGAGTTTGGTGGATCAGGCGGCCGGTCCCCACCTGTCGGGACAGTTGAGGCGGAAGAGCGGCCCGGAGATCGGCGAGCCCGGAGGATGCCAGGACGAATTCCCGGTACCAGAGCGGTGATCCGTCGGCCAGGTCGACGGCCAGGAGTTGGTGTTCGCGGTTGACGAAGTAGGCCACGCCTGTTTCTCCGGTTCCCAGGATCACGGGTTCGGGCGAGGCATAGACGGATAAATTGCGGCCGGTCGAAGCCGGAAAGAGAGGCTGCGGGATCCGGTCGGCCAGCCTCCACCGGACGGTCCCATCCGCCCCCAACCGCCGGAGATGGGGGATTGCGAGGAGGTCATCGGCAAACGCTCCGCCGGGATTAAACAGGTCGGGCCATTCGACCCGCTGCTTTCCCCCGGTTTCATACCTCGCCCGGCCGGAATAAACCATGCTCCGGCGCCGGATGGCGGCGTTGCTCATCCAATTCAAGCGTTCAAGAATCTCTCCGCCGTAAGAATAGAGCCGGTGGCCGGCCAGAATCTCGTTCTCGAGAAGAAAAAGCTCTCCGCCGACGTCGTAATCGGCTCTCCAATCCTGGGAAGGCATTGCGCCGGCCCCCTCCAGCCGGTATAGGGTCAGAGGCCAGCCCGCGGCCAGCCGCCGGCCGTCGTAATCGACGGCCCGGCTGAAATCCTTGGCCTTCGACTCCGAGCCGAAAACAGAGGGGACGAACGTCTCGGCGCTCGTCCAGACGGTCTGTCCCGATCCCGGATCGACCAGGACCATCCGGTTGTCGGCATTGAAAGTCAGGACCCGCATGCCGTCCGTACCCGGGTGAAGGAGGACGAGCACGGCGTTGCGGATCGGCGTTCCATCGAATCCCGGCCGGGAGTAGAGCCGCGCTCCGGAGGCATCGTATTTTTCCAGTCTTCCGGCGGACGTCAACAAATAGATATCTTGATCGTCGCTGATCGAGGCCAAGGGAAAGCCCGTCGTTTCCGCCGTCCAATCCGTGACGAGCGGCGGCCGGAGATCCCTGTTCTTCCAGCCGCCATGACCGCGGTCTCCCCCGCGCATCGTCCAGGGCAGGGCGGATTCGTCAGCCAGCTCAAACCAGTCCAGGTATCCGATGTTATTCTGATATCCGGTTTCGATGGGATTTTGACTGTTATTGATGAAAACGCGGGGATAATAGCGTCCGGCCGGAAGCGATTGGAGGTTCCAGGGGTCGAAGCGCAAGGGAACTGTTTCATGGAAATGGATGAGGTCGATCCGGCCCGAGGCCAGGACCCTCTGAAATCCGTGCCCGTCGGCCACCACGACCTGATAGTCCACCGGCCCCCAATGGGGCCCGGCCGGGTCGGCAGGCCGGCAGATTCTCCATTTGTCGAAATCGGCCCCGGACGGGCTGTGTTCGGCCAAGTCGAAACCGACAGTCAGGTTGCGATATCCATCCACCGTGAAGAAGGCGTTCTCCACGGCCAGGTCGGGCACGGCCAGCTCCGGCGGAGAAACGAACTCGCGCTCGGCCTGGATCACATTATTAACATTATTCGTTTCCTGGGATAAAACCGTGGCCTGGAGGCGGAAAGCCGTCAGCCCGGCGGCGTAGACCGGCGCCTCGGCGGCGGGCACTCCGGCCGGCCGGTCCCCGGAGAAAATGTGATCCACATTGAAGAAGGCGCTGGATTGGGCGGCCAGCCGATCGATGGTCGTGCTCCAGATTTTTTCATCGCCCGCAAACACCCGATTGCGGTCACGGTCGGCATATAAGGCCAATTCGACGGCGCCCGTTCCGCCCCCCCCCGCCGCAGCGGCGTATTCGCGGTTTCCCTTGTTGGTCAGGTACAGCTTGAAGGAACCCGGCCGGCCGGGAAAAGGGTCCGGCCCGGGCCGGGTGCGGGAATTTAAAGGAAGGCAGGACGGAAGCTCCCATCCCACCTCCAGGTCGACGGGCGGCAAGACATGGACCTGGAAGGTCCAGTCCATCTTCCCGGCCGCCGAGTTCCAGAAGAGCTCCTTCTCATCGGTGACGGCTACGGCCGGCGGGCGGGGATCGTACCGCGGATCGACGATCATCCGGACCTGGTAATCGCCGGGGGCCGTGTACGTGTGCGCGGCGGTGTCGCCCTGAAGGATCGCTCCCGAATCGACCAGCCTCCAGGAGACATCGACTTGAGCCCCGGCCGGACGCTCCAGCCCCCGGGCCTGGAACGTCACCGGATCGCCGGGGTAGGTCTGCCTGTCGATGGGAATTTCGACGATGGGCTTCAGGAAATATGGGGTAAAGGAGAGTGATGTCCGGCAATCGAAGGGATTCGTCCCCTGCTTTCTGAGGGCTCCCGCCTGGGCGGTGAGATAAAGCTCGACGATCTCGTCTTCTCCATATTCCTGGGCGTCGAAGATGACCGTGCCGCTCCACATCAGGATGCCGTCCCGGGCTTCGCGGACGCCTTCCAGGCGGCAATCCGAAAGAGTCCGGCTATGGATCACCCGGCCGTCCTTGAAGCGGACGCCCACTTTAACCTGGCTTAAAAGGTCTCCTTCCTGGCCGGCCCGGCCCTCGAACCAGCAGCCGATTTTAAAGGGGACCATGACCAGCGTCCCCGACCCCTCGATCCGGCAAACGACTGTGTCGTACAGCCATTTCCCCGTCTGGGAAACGCCTGCATGGCTTTCCAGGTTGAGAGCCAAGTCGCGATCGCGGAATTCGGCCGGCACGCCCGAGTATCCGATCCGCCCGCCTTCGAGCTTGTCGGCGTTGGTCAGACCCGAGGTCGGCCGCAGCTCGCCGCCGAAGGAATTGACCGCCTCGACGAAAAAGATCCCGAAATCCCCCGAGGGGATGTTGCGGATGGATCCTCCATCCCCTCCGGCGATGTTATAGATCATCTGGTTGGCGCCCTTCTTGATCATGACCAGGCCGGAGCCGGGCATGGGGGCCAGGGAATGGCCGCTGG
>JAFGEN010000129.1 GCA_016931595.1 Candidatus Aminicenantota bacterium
AGCCGGGAGCCGTCGTTCTCCAACTGGAATTCGACTTCGCCGGGCCTGCTTTCGCAGGTCAAGGTGAAGGTTCCGTTTTCCCGGGCTTCGAAGGCATGGGTCAAGCCGTTTTCGATCAATGTATGAAAGAGCATCGGGGGGGTCTTCAATCTCGAGACGTCGCCGTTGACGACCAGCCGGTAGACCGCATCCCTCCGGTATCCCATCAGTTCGAGGTGGCTTCGGCACAGGGCGATTTCCTCGGCCAGGTCGATCTCCAGCTCGGAAACGATCCGGCTGATGATCCGGAATTCCTCAGCCAGGGCTTCGATCAGCCGTCCCGCCTTGTCCGGATCACGGCCGAACCAGGACTGGGCGGACAACAGGGTGTTCATGATGAAATGGGGTTGGATGCTTTTTTTCAAAAGCTCGGCCGAGAGACGCTGGGATCGAATCCGGAGAATCTCGAGGGACCGGTTTTCATCCCGGACGCAAAGGGCGATGATGCCCATGAACATCGAGAGGACCAGCGCGGTCAGGACCATCTCGGCATATCCGGGCAGGGCCTCGAGAAACGGAGTCAATCCGGGGATGAAAAAGATCAAGACGTGGTTGGCGAACGGAATCGCCGTTCCGACCAAGGCCATGCCCCATCCCCGCTTTCCCCGAACGGCGAGGATGACAGCCAAGACGAAACCGAAAGCGACCGGGACGGCGATGAGCCGCGCCTGGATGCCGACGAGCCCGGAGCCGAAGACGGCCGCCCCGGCCATGGCCAAGGCCAGGCCGGCGAGGTATACCGGACGGGGGCGGAAATCGTAGTGCCAGAGCAGAAATGCGTCCAACATGATAAAGGCGGCCGGGATCCCGAAAATGATAAAGACCTCGATGACGGCGAATGGCCCGAGGCGAAGCCCCATTCTTTCGATGAGATAGATCCAGAGACTGTGAAGGAAAAACAGGAGGGAGAAGCCGCCGAAATAAAGGAAAGCGAAATTTTTTCGCCGCCGGATGAACAGGAAAAAGCCGAACAAGGCGGCGACGAAATAGAGGCCCATCGAGACGAGGCGCTTTTCGACCATCCTCCGGAGATACCCGTTCATGACGCCGAGGGGGCCTAAGCCGATTCCGGTGACGATGGTCTTCCCCTGGACATGAAAATTCGAAATCCGGATGGCCAGGAGATGGACTCCCGGCTCGGCCCGTCTCGGGCTGAACGCTTGAAGAAACCGTGTTGTTCCGGGGAATTCTTGGCCGCGATCCCGGCCCCATCGGCCGTTGCAACCGATGAGCTCCCCGTCCCAAAAGACCTCGAAAGCCGACGGCAGGTTGTAGATGGAAATCATCGGCGGGTCGGATTCGGAAAATCGTCCGGTTACCTCGACGGTTTTCCGCAGCCAGAAGGTTCCGATCCCCGCAAATCGTCCGGCGATCTCGCGATTTTCCCAACCAGAGTCGTCATGGTCGGGCCGGGCCCAGGCGGGATCGTCGCCGGCTTTCACCCGCCAGTTGAAAAGGCTGACGAGCGGTGGAGCTTCGCTTTCCCGACCGTTGCCGGCAGCCGAAGCTTGGATCGAAGCGGCGTCATCGGCCGGAAGCAGGACGTGTGACCCGGCCGCAAGCCGGCCTCCCGCCAGGAGAAAACCCCCGAAAGCGAGCACATAGGCCGCCCGCCGGATTAGAACCGCACTCCGCAAAGAACGTTTCATCTCTCTCCGGAAATCATACCCCATTCCGCCGCCGGGGAGAAAAAGTTCCTTTTCGTTCTCTTGGACAGCAGGACACGGCCGTCGTTATAGTAGGCCTCGACGGCTGTCACTTCGCCGTTCTCCCTGAGGAACCGAAATCTGAGATTGTCATATCCCCTGCACATAAACCGATCCAACGTCATGGGAATCAGGATGATCTTCGTCTGCCCTTGCCGCTCGTAGACCAGCCGGCCCTCTTCCATCGAGAATCGGCGCTCGCCGTATTCGCCGGCATAGGCCGTCAAGGCAGCCTCATCCAAAACAGTTGGATTTCGAATCGCTTCCAAGCCTTCGAGATCCCACTTGGCGGGCTTGTATTCGGGATCGAGATCCAAGGCCCGCCTGAAATTCTCCACGGCGAGGTCCTGTTTTCCCGAAAATCCGAAGCCCTTCCCCAGCCAATAATGGACCATTGCGGATCTCGGAAAGATTTCCGCCGAGAGCTGCAGCATCGCGATCGCGTCCGGAAGCCTTCGGCCGTCATTCTGGGCCATGTTCACGGCATGGAGAGCCATTTCAGACTCGCCGAAGTAGTACTCATCGGAAGACGCCCTGATCTTCTCGATCTCGGTCCGGGCGGAGTCGAAATTCGAGCTCTTGAGGAGTTCAATGATCGTTTTCGCGGCTGAAGCCTTGAACCTCCGGATCTCCCGGCTGTCCACCTCGTTCGGATACCGAGCCCACTCTTTTCTAAAGGGGAGTTCGCTCAAGAATCCCTCCATGGAATCCCAGACGGAGTCGATCAGCTTGGCATTCGCCGCCGGGTCGAATTCTGTGAAATCGGAGGGGCCTTGAAAACTCCGGTCGATATCAATCCACAGCTTCTTTGCTCCGGCCGAGAAGTTGAATTCGCTTAGCCGCAATTCCCTCGTCTCGCGGTTCTTCGCCGTTTTCAGCCTGAGGGCCCGTCGCTTCAGGTCGTAGACGATGCTCCAATGAGTGCTGTTTTGAGCGACTTGTCCGAGAACATCAAACGCGGCCGCCATGGGGTCTCCGTCCGTCTCCCGGGCCGGATCCATTATCAGCAAAGCTGCCTTCGCAAAACGATCCACCGACCTCGTCCTGCCTTCTTCGGCAAGGAGCTTATTCCTGGCCTCCGCGTTCAAGGACTCGAGGTAGCCGATCGAATCCCGATAGATGCTGTTGGTGAGGACCCGATGGCGCAAATCCTCCCCCGTATGACAGACCGTTCGACCGTCCAGATACTCGACCACGGCCGCATGACCCCGAGCATCGGCGGCAAAGAAATGAAGCGGGGCGATGGATTTGTAGGAAACGCGCACGTCGGCGTCGCTGCGAACGATGTCCTCCACACTCGCGGAGACGTCGAGATGATACTGAATCCACTGCAACTCCTCCAGCCCAAACCGCTCATCCGGACCCGGATAAACGGTTTCGTCGAGCATGAGCTTCACGATCACCAATCCGGCTTCGTTCATGCCGCTGTAAGGGAACTCCCTGCCGTTCTGGTTAAAGGTCACGCTGCCAAATTTTGACGTCCAGCGCAAGGCCTTTTCCGGGACGGAAATGAAAGCCCTTTTTGAGATCCCCTTCAAGTTGACCTGGATCTGACCAAGCCCGGTTGGAAAGTCGAAGTTTTCGCCAAGGATGAACGGCCCGCCCTTGCGAGCGTGCAGGAAGACCGTGCATCCGGAAAGATCGGGTGCAGGGACAACGAAAGCGATAATCGCCGAAGTCAGAACAAGCCAAGGTTTCAGTTTCATTTCTGTCTCCTCTCGGATGAATTCTGATAGAAAAGACGAAAGCGAACAGAGATGAGTTCGGAGAACGATGTAAAAAGCCCCCATATTTCAAGGATTTTCTCCGAACGGCTCGATCCCGCTCCCGGCGCCCGCTTCTGACGTAAGAGCGGGCAGACCGCGGTCCTTCAAATTGGAAATAAATACCCTTCCTCGAAACCGTCCCGTCCGCTTGATTTCCGGCCGCATTTGACCAATAAGCCTGACCCGACAGCATCAAATCGGCAGACGACCTCCCATTCCGACGAGCCGTCCGGGGCCTTCATCATCCCCTTCCACTCTTTGTGGAGGAGGAGAGGTTCAAGAGCCGCCATCCTCGGGTCGAGGGAGGAAGCCCCGACGCCCGGATGAATAACGGCCAGGAGAAGAACCGCCAGGGAAACCGATGTCTTTGCGATCATGACTGAGCTCCTAAGTATTTTTCGCCGGCCCGGGCCGTCCGGTCCGAAGGATATCCCATCGAAAGCTGTTCCCGTCATTTCTTCGTCAACGTGTCCAGGGCGGCCTTGACGCCGGGAAGGTCGGGGTTGAATTCCAGGGCTTTGCGGAAGGAAGAGATCGCCTCGTCGGAGCGGTTGGTCAGGAGGCACGCTTCGCCGAGCCCGGCCCAGGCGTCCGCCGATCGAGGATGTAGATCCACGTTCAGCCGAAAGGCGTCAAGGGACTCGATCTCCCTCCCCCACCAGAGGAGGAAATGATAGGCCAGCCACCTGAGCTCGGGTTCATTCAGAATATCAGCCCCGGGTGTAGCCGCCCGCAGCCGGTCGATATCCGGACGGACCGCTTCCAGTCCGAAACGCATGATCCGGAAGAGGAGGGAACGCGAGGATTCGGGAGCGGAGGCGCCCTTGAAAAATTCGACCACCAGCCCTCCCCGCCCGACGGCGTCTTCCCCGAAGGTCCACAAGGACAAGGCGGTCGGAGCATTCTTCAGCGTCGCTTCGAAGAAGTCCCCGGCCAAGCGGCAGACCGCATCATGTACCGGCCGAGCGTCTTCGCCGAATCCTTCCCAGTATCCGCGAACCGCTTTGCGGATTCCGAACGCCGCATAAGACGAAAAGCCGCCGTGATTGTCCGTCGGCACCCCGACCATCCAGCTGTCGCCGTATTTTCTGCGCCCGCTGAGGCTCACCTCGGGCTTTTCGGCCCGGGCCGCTTCCAGAAACCGGGCCTGGGTCATGTGCATCCAGGGGATGGTGAACTCTTGTTCTCGATAACTCGGATGAACCCCCGGCAAACCGGAGTGATGGGGAAGTTGAATTCCGGAATCGATCGAGAGAAAGGCCGAAATTTCGGGGCGGCGCATGGCCAAAAGAAGGCCGGCCATGCCCCCGAGGTCATAGCCGATGAGGCCCAAGCGGGCGGTTTTTCCGGGGAAAGCCGCGCGGGTCTCGGCCAAGACGAATTCCATGTCGCGGACTTCCGTCTCCAGGTCTTCGGCGTTCAAGTTCGTCAGGCGGTACCGGGTCCCGACCAGAGGACATGTCGCGACGATGAAGCCGCGGCTCGCCAGGTATTCGCAAAGCACAGCGTTGGAAAGGGGGGATTCATAATAGAGCCCCTGCCCGAAAACGAGCAAGGGGAATTCTCCGGCCGCCGCGGGCGGGCCGAGGCGGGATTTCATCGGCCGGACCAAAAGAGCCGCGAGTTCCTCCTCGCTCAAACCTTGCTTCAGGGGAACGGGAAAAACCGGCTCTTCCGCCGCCGCCGCGCCGCCGGCGGTCCCGGCGAAATCGTCGCCCGCCCACCGGACGAAATCTCCAACCGTCAGCGGCTTCACTTTTCCCGCGACGGCCGGGTACCAAAGATAGATCCGCATCGGGCGGCTTTGGACCGCGGATCCGTCGTCCGTCGGATAGGATCGGGTGGGGTCGGTTGTCAAGAGGAACTTGAAGCCGACCGGATAAGGCCCGGATGACGGGCTTCCGCCCGCCCCGGTCCTCTGCGCAGAACACGAAACGAGCAATCCCAGGCCGAAGGCGTAAAGAGCGAATCGGACATTGTGTTTCAGCATAGATCACCCCTGTGACGTCCTTCGATTCTAACGACGGCCCATTTCCATCTCGCCGTTCTTCGCGATCCAACCGGAGCGGATCTACGAATTGAGGATCCGGACAGGCTACCGCTCATAGTGTCAAAAAAGTCCTCGCGCCGGAAAACACGAAATCTCTCGAATCGATCATGTTTGAATACGGCGGAAGACGGGCGAAAACGCTCGGTTTCCCTCCCAACGGATGGATCAGACTCCGAGAAGCGTCCGGAACACGGCGCCCAAGCGGCTGATCCGCAATCTCGGGCCGGCCGCGGGCTATCGATCCCGCGTTGCCGGCCTCAGACGCTCGATGAATTCGGCCGAGACCCACCAGATATCGCCCTGGCCGATGAAGAACATGAACTTCCCGTCGGGAGTAACCGCCGGACACAGGCCCTGCTGGACGGCATTGATTTTCGGCCCCAAGCTGACCGGTTTCATCCAGGAGCCGGCCGCATCCCGGTAGCTGATGAACATGTGGGACCGGCCCTCGGCCGGGGGATGCCCCGTCGAAACGAACAGGAGATAGCTCTCGTCGGGAGCGATGAAGGGGGTATGCTCGATGCCCGGCGTATTGATCACGGGACCGAGATTTTCCGGTCGTTGATGGACGCCATCGACCATCCGGGCCCGGTAGAGATCCTTATTCCCAAAACCGCCGTCCCGAATCGAGGAAAAATAGAGCGTTTCATCCTTCGTCACGGAAACCAGCCAGTGCTGCTCGAAGTCATTGACAGCGGCCGAGACGGGCCGCGGCTCCGTCCATCCTTCCGCTGTCCTCTCTATCCGCCAGATGTTTTCCTTGCCCGGGGCGGCGCCGGGGGCGATCGGCCGCTTGCTCAAGAAATACACGCGGCGGCCGTCGGGGGAGAAAATTGCCTCCCCGTCGCCGTATGAGGAATTGAACGGCGCCCGCCGGGGCGCCGTCCAGAGACCGTTCTCACGGGTCATCATCAGTATCCCCTTGCCGAATCCGGATCCCCAGAAGATCGTATTCCCGTCGGGAGAGAAAACGGCCGGAGCATGCTCGTTGTCGAATCCGTGTCCGGAAACGATCCCGAGGAGAAAACGCGCGGGCGTATCCCCCGGTTCCAGTTCGTCGAGGTAGGGTCCGCGAAATTCGGGGAAACGGGAAGGGGAGTCGTTAGCACCCCGAGCCCGGAGCAGGTCGGCCACTGCCGAATATCCGTTCTCGGCGGCGATGTGGAGAGCCGTTTTTCCGGTCCGGCTCGTCTCACCGATTTTCGCTCCGCCGTCCAGAAGAAATTCGACAAAGCCGCTTTTCCCGTTTTCAGCGGCAATATAGAGCGGCGTCACGCCGTATTCGTTTTTGGTGTCGACCGGCGCTCCCTTGGCGGCCAGGCGCCGCCCGACGGCGACCGAGCCGCCCCGGGCGGCGGCATGCATCGTGGCAATCGTCCACCAGGGCATATTCTTCTTTTCGGCGGCTTCGACCGCCAGGTCGAAAACGCGCTCCAAGCCGTTGCTGGCGCTGATGAAAAGCGCGGTCCCAACCTGGAGGGCTTCCTCCGGCAGGCGGGCGCCGCAATCCAGCAAGTGATTGATGATCTCCGGCCTTCCGTAATAGAGGGTGGAGAAAAGAATCATCTCTCCGCGGGGGTTGACGTCGTTGACGTCGGCCCCGGCCGCGGTCAGAAGGCGGACGGTTTCCAGGTCGTTTCCCCAGTGGCAGGCGAGATAAAGCGGCGTTCGTTCGCGGATTTCCCTGGCTTCGAGGGCCGCTCCGGCGGCCAAGAGAAGCTTGACCGACGCCGCATCGCCTTTGTATGCCGCCGCATGCAGCGGCGTCCTGGTTTGGGCGTCAACCGCCGAAGCGGAGGCCCCCAACCCCAGCAGGAATTCGACCGCGGCGGCTTTTCCGGCCTCTGCGGCGTGGTGGAGAGCGGTTCTCCCCTCGCCGTCCTTCAAGGCGATCAGCGTCTTATCGGATTCAAGGAGAGTCTTCAATCGAGCCAGGTCGCCGGTCCGGGCCGCATCATGAATTTCGGCCGCGGTCAGCGGGAGGGCCAAGAGAAAAAATGCGAGCATGACGGATGATTTCTTCATTCCAAACTCCTTCAAGAAGGCGACGCCCATTGTTCGAACGGAGGGCGCAGAATCCCGCCCTCCACTGATCAAACGTCGGAATACGGAGAAACGCTCTCTTTTCCCTGCTAACGGCTCGATCCGGCTCCGGAGGAACATCCGGCGAGGCCGGGAATAAGGCGAAATTATCTCGCGGCCTCCGCGGCGATCTTTCGGTCCATGTCCTCGTGGATCGCCTTCCGGACTTCATCGGTCCAGACGGCATGGCCGCCGCTTTCCAGGAAACGGAGGCCGGCTCGAAGGCCCGCCGCCGTCGCCGCCTTTTCAAAGGCCCGGACCGGACGGTCCAAGCCGAAATCGTCGTCGGCGGCGACGAAAATGCGGATTTTATCAGCCAAAAGGTCCTTCTGTTTTTGGCTGAAGGCGGACACGACCCGGCTCAAGTCGAAGGCGGCATAGAGCGAGGCGACCTGCGGGTCGACCGCTCCCGTATGCCAGTCGAAGAGACGCCGCGGCCCGCCGTCCGGCCCCTTTTTGCTGAACGTCGCATCGAAGGAATCCATCTGCTCCCCCCATCCGGCGATCCGGTCGATCGCGGCGAAATCCTTGAGAGTCATGAGGCCGTACGAGTTCGGCTTGGCCGCGGGATTGAAGACCTTCAATGTTCCGTCAGGGCCGACGAACATGTTGGCGTTCTTTTCATAAATGTTCGTCCCGGTGAATTCGGTAAAATCGACCGGGTCGGGCGAACCGGCGTAAGCGGCGCCGAATTGGTCCGGCTGCCGAAGGAGAAGCCAAAGGGCGGCCCAGGCTCCGGATGATTGCCCCGTGAGAAAGCGCGTCCGCGGATCGAGGTCGACCCGATATTCCTTTTCGATGAACGGGACCAATTCTTGGAAGAACGACTCTTCCCGCGGACCGTTGGTCTCCGAGGTGACGAAGTTATGCCAGCCCGTACGGCACTCGATATTGATGAAGATGAAGACCTTTTCCACCCCGAAACCCGACATCCCGTACCGCTTCTGGGGGGCGCCGGAAAGGGCGTCGAAATGCGTGGCTCCGACTCCGCCCATGACGTAAACCGAGGGATAGCGCTTATCCGGATTTTTAAAATAGCTCTCTGGAAGGATGACTGCCGCCTGGATCGACTCGGGTTCGCCGTAAAAACGGGTTAAAAGAGGGCTTTCGAAATTGACTTCCTTGATGAATTCGGTTTCCTTGAAAGCGGGACGCTTCCGGGCGAGGATGTTGACGAGCAGGTCGATCGGCCGGCTCCGGCTTTCATCATCGATCCAAACGACGTTCTTGTTCGACACCGCGTTGCCCTCGGCATTGAGGGACCGTGATTTTCGATTGACCTTGAGGACCGCCTGGACAGCGTACCAGCCGTCCGGCAGGTCCAGCGTCTCCGGCCAGATCTCGGCCTCCGACCGTTTCAAGACGATGGAATCGCCGGGCTTCCAATCGCGGACATCCCAGGCCAGGCTCAATTGAGGGTCGAACGGATTTGGCGTGTCGACGGACTTGAGCGGATCGCTCTGGAATCCGATGATGACCCGCCCGCTGACGGGCGTTTTGCCGACCGTTTTCGCGTAAGCCAAACGAAAAGCGAGGTCGGCCGCCTCGCCGGATTTGACGGCGCATCCCGTTTGGGACAGCAGCGCCGCCGCCGCAATCAGCGTCGGTATGAACAGAATTCTCGCTTTTTTCATAATTCTTACTCCTCGAGGCATCGAAAGGTAATACGCAATTCCCCGGGAAAAGGATCACGACGGGACAAGATGAGACGCGGCACATGTGTCCCGTCTTATAAATTCATGGCGGTTTTTTTCGAGGAGATGGGACACTTCCAAGGGGGAGTCAAACTCCCCCTTCGGCGCTTCGCTGAACCCCTGCGGGGAGACTCGCCGCCCCCCTCAAACTCCCCCGGCGGTGTCGCGATATGAATAGTCTGAAAGTTGATCAGATATTTCCGAGACGCGGCACTAACGCCGGTACTGCCAGACTCCCTCCGCCAGCATCTTCAGCGCTTCTTTAATCGCCGCATCGAGTTCGCGGTCGAAACCCGCCAGCTCGTCTTGGGGCGAGTTCTTGACGAAGACGTCGGGCGCGACACCGTAGTTTTCCAGGTTGATCCCGTAATTGTTCGGTTTCGTCGGGTCATAGCTCACAACAAGCGATCCCGGCGTCCGGATCGAACCGCCGTTGATCAGGCCATAGCTGCCCGTGGCGATCACCGAGGCGTTGGTCGGGTTGCCGACGATCCGGCCCAGGCCGAGGTCGCGGAAGCCCAGCGGCGTCACCTCGCTGTCGGAGGCCGAGCGCCAGTTGATGAGCATGACCTTGGGCCCGGCGATGGCCTGCTGCGGGCGGCGTCCCCACGTTCGGGCGCCCCACCGGGAATTCCAATACTCATAGGGCCGACGCTCCAGGATGTCCAGGATCTGCTGGTCGATATTCCCGCCGCCGTTGTACCGGATGTCGACGATGATTCCTTCCTTGTTGGAGAACTGGGAAATCTCGTTCTCGAAGACCCGGAGCGAGGGCTGGTTCATCGACCGGATGTGGACGTAGGCGATCCGGCCGCCGGTTTGCTTGTCGACGATGTCGCGGTTTTCCTTCACCCATTCCTGGTACTTGATGTCGGAGAGCGAGGCGATCGTGCGGATGCGGACCTCGCGAACCGAGGCCGCCTTCGGGTCGGGACCCGGCCCAACTTTGACCGTGACGTATTCATTGAGCAGATGGCCGAGAATCGGCCAGTAGTTGTCGCCGGCCCTGATGTCCTTCCCGTCGAGGGCGAAGACGTACTGGCCGACGGCCAGCTTCAGCCACTCCTTGTCGGCCGGGCCGTCGCGGTAGATATGGGAGATCCGGTGGAACCCCCGGTCGGGAACCATCTCGAACCCGAGATGGCGCGTCGACGCCCCGGCCGGACGCTCGGCCCGCTGCGGCCCGGCCGGCCCGCTCACCCCCGTATGCGAGGCGTTCAGCTCACCGATGGCTTCGTTGGCCAGGTCATAGACATCCTGGTAGTCACCGGCGTAAGCCAGGAGCGGTTTGTAGGTCTTCCGGACGGCGTCCCAATCCGTGCCGTGCATGGCCGGGTCATAGAAGCGGTATTTCATCACCCGCCAACATTCCTCGAAAATCTGCTCGAATTCCTTGCGCTTGTCGACCACCACCTTGAACCGGAAGCCGATTTTCTTTTTTTCCCGGCCCCCGAGGTCCATTTTGAAGATTCCGTCCTGCTGGCGGAAAAAGATCGTCTTGCGGTCCTCGGTCGTCTGGAGGCCTCCGAACGAACCGTCGACGGCTTTCTTGCGGTCCTTGCCGTCCAGGCCGATGGAAAAGAGGCCGGGCCCTTTATCGTCCGAGCTCAGGTAATAAACGGTCTTTCCATCCTTGGAAAGGAAAAAATCATTGACGCCGTTAGCGCCGGAGGTCAACTGAACCGCCCGGCGGTCGATTCCGGTCGAATCGACGGCCACCGCCGCCGGGGCGGGCCCGGCGCCCTCCTTGTCCCGGGCCTTCGGTTCCTTGGCTTTTTTCAGGCGTTCCTTGACCAGCGGGTCGTCGGGATCCTCGGCCCGAGGCGACAGGGCGACTTTGAAGAGATGGTTCACCCCATCGGCCCGGTTGCTGAGAAAGACCAGAAGTTTTCCGTCGGGGGTCAACTCGCCGCCCATGTCGCGGAATGGTCCGGGAGTGACGTTATAGGCTCTCCGCTCGGCGATGTTGAACAGGTGGACATCGGCGTTGGCATCGTCGTCCCGGAGGGTCATGACCAGCCACCGGCCGTCCGGGGAGAAGCCGGCCAATGAATGGCCGCCCGGCCGTTCGTCGAGCTCGCGAACGCCGCCCCCCGCGACGTCGATCAGGAAGAGCGTGTTGGACGCGCTGAAAGCGATGGCCTTGGAATCGGGCGACCAGACGAACGCCCCCTTGGACGATTCGTGGGCGGTCAGCTTTTTCCGGGACCCGGTCGCAAGCTCATAGAGCCAGATTTCCTCTTCGAGGGATTCGTCGGAAACATAAGCCAGGAATTTTCCGTCGGGAGAATAGGCCTGGTAACGGTCGCGCCAGGGCGAAGACGAGACTTGGCGCATCTCGCCGATTCCCTCTTCGGTCGGGACGATGAAGATCTCCCCGTGATAGTCCACGGCCAGATAGTCGCCCTTTGGCGATCGGGCGAATCCGTCGGCCCGGCCGTCGACCGCAAGGTATTCGACCGTGTTGACCTTGAGGTCGAAGGCGAGGTTCAGCGGGATCCGTTCAGGCTGTCCGCCGGAAATCTTCATCTTCCAAAGGTCGAATTCGCATTCATAGACGATTTCGGTCCC
>JAFGEN010000130.1 GCA_016931595.1 Candidatus Aminicenantota bacterium
GTCGCGAACCAGGACGGTCAAGAGGTTGTCCGCTCCCGCGGGCAGGGGAATCGTGAACGAATACAACTCGGCCTTGGAGTCGGCGATTCCGTCTTCGGGATAGACGACCGTCCACTCACCCGGCCTGATCAGGACGCGAACGTCCTTGATCGTCGATAAGGCATCCAAGGCCTGGAAGCTCACCTGCAAACGCCCCCCCTGCCGTACCGCCTTGAGATCGTCGACGGACGGGGCGGTGTTGTCGATGATGAGAGGACCTACGGTCTTTTCCCCCTTCTTTTCCCGGCCCGGAGGATTCGACCGCTCGTCGGAGACGGAGACATTCATCTCGTAGCGGCCGTCGGGATAATAGACGGTGTTGAAGGCGAAGATCTCCTCGGTCCAGCGGTCCTCGACCGTCCGCCATTCCTGTTCTCCGTCCTTCCTCAGGCTGATCGTGTAGACCAGGTCGTCTCCATTATCATCCGTTCCGCTCCAAACCAGAGTCCGGAAGCCCTGGCGTTCGACTTTTTTGGCGACCATCATCCGGGTTTCGTCCGCTTTTTTCGGGCTTTCGGGTTGGCGCCGCTCCAGCCCCCAGACCGCTTCATCCATGTCCGGCGGCTTGAGGAAGACTTCGTTCGGTTCGAGAAGCTCGATCCGGCTGATCTCCGGAGCGGCGTTGACCGGCAGGAACGGAACGTCCACCCGGGAGAGCATCGGTCCGGACTTGACCGAGGTCGATTTGAACATCGCCCGGACCTGGAGATAGCGGGCCCGCGGGCTGAGGATCTGCTCCCCATCCGCCTTCTCGTACGGCGGGGACCAATCGCTCCAGCTTGAGCCGGGCTCGGCCGTATTGCCGCTTCTCGATTGGAAGCGAAGAAGGCCCTCGGCCGGGACATCGGCTTCCCACCGGAGCCGGCCCCAGGAAGACACGAGCCTGGCGTCCCAGACCGGCCCGAGATAATCCCCCTCCAGGCGGCGGTCCGCCGACACACGGCTCAAGCCGGACGGATTATTCGCCAGAAGGTACAGGCGCGTACCCACGGGCACGCAGGCGTAAATCTGTTCCGACCGGCCCTGAAGCAGCAGGGCCGTCTTCTCGGCCCGGTCGATCGTGTAAAGCCGTCCCTTCGGCCCGGTCCCGAAGAAGACCTTCTTCTCCGCCTCGTTCCAGAACAGGCTGTAGACTTGTTCCTCGGAAGACATCCAGATCGAGCGGGCCATTCCCTCGCCGTCGATCCGGAAAATCGCCCCCGGCTCCCGGCCTGCGGAGGCGAGTCTCGCCGCCGCGCTTCCGGTCGACGGGGCGGACGGGACTCCCGCCTGCCGGACCGGGGCGGCCGAGACCGAGACGTCGACTTCGACGTTTCCGGCCGTGACCGGGGCGGTCTCCGACACCGTCTCTGCCCGGGCCGACTTGACGGTTCCGCCGGCGGAGGCGTAGAGGTTGCCGTCGAGATCGTAGGCCAGGGACCTGACCTCCTCGAACGGCGTTTCAAAAATCACCGTTCCACGCCCGCCGTTTTTAGCGATGCGATAGATCAATCCCGGCCCTCCCGAGCCGGCGATGATATCTCCGTTGCGGTCGAATCTCAGGCAGAGCAGGTGATTCTGCTCGGCTTTGAAAACCTGCCGGCCCTGGCCCTGGGGATTGATTTCATAAATGCCTCCGTTTTCGCCGACCGCGGCCAGGAGATTCCCGTTGTCCGCCAGGACGAGGTCCCAGATGTAGCGCTCGGCGGGGTTGAAGAGCTCTTCCCCCTTGCCCGCGGCCGTAATTTTATAGATTTTGCCGTTGGGCGAGGTGCCGGCATAGAGAATCCCTTTCGGGTCGAGAACGAGACAGGTCACATCCATCTCCGGGGCCTCGAAATAGACCTCGGCCTTGCCCTCCTTGTCGATGCGGTAGATCGTTCCGCCGTGGCCGGTGCCGAGGTATCCGACGCCTTCGGGGGAAATTTGGAACGACAGGTAGAAATCCTCCGCCGGGCCGTCGATTTTTTCTTCGGGCGCCGACAATGAAAGCCGGCCGTCCGACGAGAGGGCGATTCCGTCGAATTTGCCCCGGAGGAACTCGTCGAAGCTCCTGAGGGTCCATTGCCGGGGAACGACCGCTCCGGCCGCGAGACAGAGGGCCAACACCGACCAGACGAGGATACGGGCGCGAGGCATGATCGTTCTCCTACTTTTTGATCTTGAGGGGAACCACGGCCAGGCCTTCGAAAGCGAAGGAGACCGGCATCTGGTATTCACCCAGGGTCGAGACATTGATTTCCACCGGAGTGGAGCCGGACGCCCGGGGCGAAGCGAAGAGCGCCTTCATCGCCGGCGGCAGGTTGGGCAGCTCCTCTCCGCGGAGAAACAGCCCCGGACGCGGAGCGATGAGCTTGAAGTAGATCCGGTTATTTTTCCGGACGCTGTTGAGCAGCCGGACGAGTTGGTCGAAGCCTCGGGGCACCAGGCCGCCGGATTTGTATTGGCCCAGCTCGACCTGCTGCATGGAATTCGTATCGGCCACCACCAGGTGAAACTCCGACCCTGATGGCAGGTTGGGAGCCGTAAACGGGATCTCCTCGGTCAGCGGCTCGCCGCGGTATGTTTTCATGAACAGCTTGATCCGGACGGTCTCCCCCGGCGAAACCTCGTACCGGTCGAGCCAGGTTCGCTCCAGGAAGGCGGCCTTCGGCTTCTCCGAGAGCTTGATATTGAGGTCGATCCGTTGAATCCCGACGTGCCGGAACTCGTTGTTGGTCAGGTAATAAACGACCGCCGTCACCAGGTTGGAGAGGGCCGTCGATGCGCTCCCCAGGTTCCCGGTGAAGAGGTCCTCGACGTGAATACTCCGGGACGGGGCCGTGTCCAGGATGACATCGCCCCTCAGCTCGAGAGTCAAGTCGCCCAGCGACCGGCCTTCGGAATCGAGCACGGAGGCGATGCTCATGTTGAGAAGGAGCGGCGTGAGGAGTTTGTCGGCGACAAGCCTGAGACGGAACTCGCGGGCCGGCCCCGTTTCCGACGTCAGGGTCAGGTTGAGCGGGACGAGTTTCGGTTGCCGGCCGATTTCGCCGTAAGCACCGGCCGTCCGGTCTTGAACCATCGTCCCGATGAGGTTTCCGACCGCGCCGATCTTGAATGATGTTTCCACGGACGGCAGCACGGTCAGGATCTCGGCCCTGGCCATGCCGTATTCGACAGGTCCGAGGTTATAGAGCGGATGGCCGAAGGCAAACACCCGGGCCCCGTCCACGTGGGTCACGGTTCCGATCGCCGAAAGGTCGAGGTCTCCGGAAACGAGCTGAACGGCCACGGGTTCGCCTTCCCGCAGCGACAGGTCCGTCTCCAGGGTGATGCCGGTCCGCTGGGACGCGGAATCGGCCGCCGAGGCGGCCAGAGGCAAAAAGCCGAGACCGGCGAAGACCGGCCGGACCTCGTCAAGGATCCGGGCGGGAAATCCGGAAAAAAACAGCGGAACGGGAAGGGTTGTTCCAAGACCGCCGGTCGACTGGATCGGCCGGGCAGGAGGAAAATCGTCCCGATGGGCTTCGACGATTTGGCGGAAACTCAGGCTCGAAGAAAACGGCAGGCGGGGTCCCGAGACGGAAGCCGGTTCCTTCGGCCCTTCTGCCCCGGCAACGGCCAGCATCTCGCCGATGGGCGTGATGCCGGCGATGGGTTCCTTGGCGTAGGCGAAACCGAAGGCCACGGCCCCGATGAGCTTCCCGTCGATATAGACAGGGCTGCCGCTCATCCCCTGGAGGATGCCGGTGTTCTCGAGATTCCGGCCGGACAGCCGGGCCAGGATGGCCTTGCGCTTCGGGGAGTTGTTGGCCAGAATGCCCAGAATCTCGACATCGAACTCCTCGATCTTGGACCCGGCGAAGACCGAAAGGCCCTTGCCTTTCATGCCCGGCTTGACCGCCTCCACCGGTAGAATTTCGGTCGCCGATGCGCCGATGGCCGCCCCGATCATCGCCGCCGCGGCGAACACCCGAAGGACTCGTTTTTTCATTTCCGCCCTTTCGTCCGGGTTCAGCCCCGGGTCTCTGGATTGACCGGCGCGGACCGACAGGATAAAATCCCGCTTCGATGAACCACGTCCTGATCACCGGCGCGACGGGTTTCGTCGGCGGCCATCTCGCCGAGCGTCTTCGCTCCCGGGGAACGGCCGTGACGGCCCTCGTCCGAAACCCCGCCCGGGGCCGCTTTCTGGAAAGCCTCGGCGTCCGTCTGCTTCAAGGTGAACTGGACGGTGGGCCGATATTTCCGGACGATCTGGACGCCGTCTTTCATCTCGCCGGGATGACCCGGGCGCGACGAACGGCTGATTATTATAGCGTAAACCAAAAATGCACGGCAAGTTTGCTCGGCAGCCTCCTGGAGCACGGTCTCCGGCCGCGGTTCGTCTTCCTCTCGACAACGGCCGCCGGGGGCCCGTCGCCGGACGGCCGCCCCCTTCGGGAAGACGACCCACCGCGTCCCGTTTCCGATTACGGTCAATCGAAGCTTCTCGGAGAAGAAGCCGTTCTCTCCCGGAAGGAGGATCTTCCGGTCTCGATCGTCCGCGTCGGCCCGGTCTACGGTCCCCGCGATCCCGGCTTCCTCGACTATTTCAAGGTCGTCCGCCGGGGA
>JAFGEN010000131.1 GCA_016931595.1 Candidatus Aminicenantota bacterium
AAATCTTCCCTTGACAAGTTTTATAAACACGCCTATTTTGACGCTCTAAGGTTCTCGGCCGGCGTCCATCCCTCCAACAGGCTGGAAATTCCCGTCCGTACCTTGAAAAAATGAGTGCTTCAAGCGTTAAGAGCCTTGTCCACGGGTGGGAAACCGTCCGTTACGAGCTCTTGAACCGGAAAATTTCCGACCTCAACCTGAAAATCGAGGGGTCCGCGGTCGAACCCTATATCCTCCGTCTCCGCCGGGAATTGGAAGCCAAGGGCTTTCTGTTCAAGCCGGCGGTTTACTTAACCGACGAATGGGGCTGCCCGGACCGAACGCCGGTCATCGGCATTCCCTTCTACCTGGCCGACCCCCGCCTGTCCCGCCTGGAGGAGGAACAGACCGGCGAGATCGAGGATGCGAAAACGATCATGATGCTGCTCCGCCATGAGGCCGGACACGCCGTCAATTACGCCTTCCGCTTGTGGGAGCGCTCCAGTTGGAAGGAGATCTTCGGCTCTTTCAGCAAACCCTACCGGGATTTCTTCCGGCCGGTCCGCTTCAGCCGTCAGTTCGTCCGGCATATCGCCACCTATCCACACGGCCGGACATACGCCCAGAAACACCCCGACGAAGATTTCGCTGAAACATTCGCCGTCTGGCTGACGCCGCGCAGCGATTGGCGGCGCCGGTACCTTCACTGGCCCGTCCTTCGGAAGCTCAAGTACATCAACCGCCTGATGCGCGAGGTCAAACGCCAGAAACCGAAAACCCTCCACCGGAAAATGGTCCTGGCTGTTCATCAGATGAACTGGACCCTGGCCGAGCATTACGGGAAAAAGGCCGATGTCTTCCGCCGGGCCGCCCGCGGATACGTCGACGACCGCCTTCGGGAGGTTTTCCCTCCATCGCGTGCGGACACCCTCCTCCCGGCCGTCGACTTGTTTCGCCGCCGAAGAACGGAGCTTCTGGAGAGGGTCATCCACTGGTCTTCGCTGGATGAGCGGGAAGCCGAAACGATCCTCCGGAAGCTCGAGAGCCGGGCCAACGCCCTCCGCCTCCGTTATCCCCGGGGCAAGCAGCGGTCCAAGGAGATGGACGTCGTCGCCCTGACCGTGGCCCTGGCCCTGGATTATGCCTACACCGGGAAGCTGACCGGCTGATTCCCTACTTCGGACGCGGGGATTGGCTCCGATGCACGCCGAAAATGGGGAGGTTCATGTCGAATGGAGGCCCCTCGAAGGCCGCCTTGATGATGACCCCCAATAGGTTCGAATACGTAATTCCCGCCCGCTTGGCCGCCCGGGCCAGGCCCATGTCGTTGTCGAGGCAGGGATTGCAGTTGACTTCCAGGACGCGCGGTAGGCCCTCGCCGTCCAGGCGGATATCGACCCGGCCGTACCCCCAGCCGCCGATGACCCGGAACGCTTTCCTGGCCGTCTCGGCGATCAGCTGGGTCAGATCGGGCTTCACCTTGGCCGGGCAGACGACCCTGGTTTTCTGGTATTCGACGGTCGAATCGAGCCACTTGGCGGCATACGACATGATCGGCGGAATCGACTCGGGCAGCTCGCTGTAATCGACTTCGGCCAGTGGCATGACCCGAAGCTTGCGGCCTCCGATGACCCCGACGTTGAACTCCCGCCCCGGCAGGAACTGCTGGACGAGGGCGGGCTGACGGTAAGTCTTCAGGATTTCCCGGACCTTTTCCTTCAAGGCCGCTTTCGTCGTCACGACGGAATGGCGGTCCAGCCCGATCCCGGCGTGTTCCTGGCTGGCGTGGACGATGAGCGGGAAATGCCACTCCCGGCCGTTGAGCTCCCCGACCCTTTCGATCAGCGTTGTTTCGGCCGGGATGGGAACTCCCGCCCCCTGGAGGAGGCTCAGCGACATGTACTTGTAGCGGCTGAGACCGAGAGCCAGAGCCGGCGACCCGGTCATCGGGATGCCCATCATTCGAATGAAGGCCGCGATCCGCATCTCATATAAGGCCCCGTGAACGACGTCGTCATACTGGTTGAAAACGACATGGGGCCTGAGGCGCCGAAGCCGCCTCTGGAGATAATTCAGGTCGTCGGTCAGCGGGACTACGGTCACCTTGTGGCCCAGGCGCCGGATCGCCCGGGCGATGCCGAAGATCATCTCCTTCAAGTACTCGGTGCTGCTCTGGTCGTCTTCCGACGCGGTTTGGGAATCGGCGTAGGCGTTGTAGACGAGCGCCACTCGGAGTTTCCTCATTCTCTTCCTCGCGTTCTCTCCGACAAGACTCTGGCCGACATTGAAACCATCATAGCCGAGGACGAAGGCCGAAGCAAGACACGGCGGCCGCGGCCGCCCGTCGCGATTTGAATCAAAAGGCGTTTTGTGAATAATTTGGATGATGTCTCCCGCCATCCGCGCCTCCCGCCCCAAGGTCGGCCTGGCCCTCGGCAGCGGCGGGTCGCGCGGCATCGTCCACCTGGAAGTCCTCGACGGCCTCCGCCGCATGGGCATCCCTCTCGATATCCTCGTCGGTTCGAGCATCGGCGCGGTGGCGGCCGGATTGTATGCCGTCGGAGCCCTCCCCCGTGTCAGGGAGGACCTCCGGACATTCAAACGGGAGGATTTCCTGCGGATGTTCGACCCCTCGCTGTCCCGCTACGGGTTCTTTTCCGGCCGCAAGATTCTTGTTTTTCTCAAGCGGTATATCCCGGCCGAAACCCGGATCGAGGACCTGTCCGTCCGACTCGGGATCGTCGCGACCGATTATGACTCCGGCCGCCCTGTCGTCTTCCGCAGGGGGAACCTCCTCCAGGCGATCCGGGCCAGCATTTCCATTCCGGGCGTGTTCACCCCGGTCCGCATCGGTCGGAAGCTCCTGCTGGACGGCGGCGTGGTCTCTCCCCTTCCGATCGATATCGCCGAGGAGATGGGAGCCCACCTGGTCGCGGCCGTCAGCCTGCAGCCGTCTATCGGACAGCTTCGCCGGATCCTACCGCTGGGCCTAAAAAAACCCAAAGCCGGACCGGGAGAGGAATCCGGATCGCTCCAGCTCGTCGAGAAGGTCGTCCGGCGGCTCTCGTCCGCTCGGAACGAGGAGAGCGGGTGGCTCCATATCGCCGACCAGTGGCTAACGGCCAAGCGAAGCGAGGCCGAGGACCGGAAGAAGCTTCCGAACCTGATCGACATCGTCACCCGGACGATCGACATCATGGCCTACACCGAAACCCTTCAGATGCTGGCCGCGCACCCTCCGGCCGTCCTCTTTGAATTCGATTTCCCGGATCTCGGAACGCTGGATTTCACCCGGAGCGAGGAGCTCCTGGCCGCGGGCCGGCGTCTCCTCGAACGGAAAGAGCCGGAGATTCGGGCCAAGATCCTCGACCGGCTGACACTTCCGGTTCCGCCCGATTCCGGTTTCTGAAAATTCTATTCGAACCTGGAGATGATCATCCGGTTCTGAGGATTATCGATGGCCTTCCCTTCGGACGTGAAGAGATAATCGATCCGGGCCCGGTAGAACTCCTCGATCTTGCCCCGGACGATCTTCATGGTCGAATTCATGAGATGGTTCTGCTCGGTGAACCCCTCGCCCAGGACGGCCGCCGTCGCCGGAAGCCAACGAGCCGGAAACTGCCCGGCCCGGTCTCCCCCCTCCCGGTAACGGGCGATCTCTCCGTCCAGGAGCTTGAGGGCCGCCGCCTGACCCTCGGGGGTTTTGGCCGACAAGCCGGATGTTTTCAACCAAGCCAGGATCGCCTCCTTGGCCGGAACGAGAAGACCGACCGTGCAGGGCGATTGATTGTTGTAGAGCATGAACTGGTCGATATAGGACGAACCTTCGGTGATGGCTTCCTCGATGCCCTCGGGGCTGTACTTTTCGCCGTCGTTGGCGATCAGCAGGCTCTTGGTGCGGCCGAGGACGTAAAGATAGCCGTCGTCGTCAAGGTAGCCGAGGTCCCCGGTGTACAGCCAGCCGTTTTTAAGCGTTTCCCCGGTGGCCTTTTCGTTTTTCCAATAGCCGGCCATGACGTTCTCGCCCCGGATGACGATCTCCCCCCGCCCGCCCGTCGGAAGAGGCGTTCCGGCCGCGTCGCAGATGCGGATTTCGATCCCCTTGGCCACCCGTCCCGACGAGCCCAGCTTATGGGCGGACCCGCTGTTGGCCGAAATGACCGGGGCGGCCTCGGTCAGGCCGTAGCCCTGGTGCATGGGCATGCCCAGGGCGTAGAAAAAGCGCTGAAGCTCGATGTCGAGAAGGGCTCCGCCTCCGACAAAGAACCGAAGCCGTCCGCCGAAATTCTCCCTGATCTTGCTGAACAGGATTTTGTCATAAAGGAGGAGCAGGGGCTTTTTCAAGGCCTGCCGGCCCCGTCCACGGTTCCAGCCATCGGCGTTGTAGGCGATCGCCGTTTTCAGGGCCTTATTGAAAAGGGCCTGGACCTTGGGGCCCTTGTCCCGCACGCCCTTCTCGATATTCTTGCGGAAGCTCTTGGCCAGGGCCGGAACGCTCAGGAGGATATGCGGGCGGATCTCCTTGATATTGAGGGGGATGTTGCGGAGCGTTTCCAGGCCCGTCGCCCCGGT
>JAFGEN010000132.1 GCA_016931595.1 Candidatus Aminicenantota bacterium
CAGGACATCTGGTTGAACCACCCGGTGATGGTCGGCATGCGGACCCGGCGGTCGATCCCCCTGGATGGATTCGAATTCTGTGCGGGCTGCGATTACATGCCCTACTGCACCGGGAACTGCCCGGGGTTGGCCTACACCATCACCGGCCAGGTCGACCATCCCAGCCCGGACGCCTGCCTTCGCAATTATCTCCGGGAGGGGGGAGAGTTGCCATAGGACGGTCCGGAAGAAGCCTCCCGGTGTCCCGTTTCATCAATCCTGTGCCGGTGTGCTCGAAGGAGTCGAAGAGCACGGGCGTCAGTCTCGAACCGTTTCACGCGAAACATCGGGAGAAGATGAGAATGTCTGTTCAGAACATAGATCAACTTACGAACTGCCCCCCTTGCTTCATTGACGGTGAAGCCTCCGGTGCTTATGATGGGAGAATGAAAGCAAGCTCCGTTCCGCGGAGGTGCGGCCGGTGATCGCTCTTGACATGCAGACGGTGTTGATCAGCCATATCATCACCGAATTTCTCGGCTTGACCGTCATCTTTTTTCTCTGGCGGCAAAACCGGGGCCGGTATCGGGGGTTGTCCTGGTGGACGGCCGGTTTCGGCCTTCAAACGCTCGGGACTCTCCTGATCGTCGCCCGGGGCGTCATTCCTTTGCCGGTCTCGATCATCCTGGGGAATACGACTATCGTATCCGGTATCGCGGCGACAATCGAGGGCGTCCGCCGCTTCGGCGGCCGGTCCCGATCCTCGGCGCCGGCGGGGATTATACTGGCCGCCCTGGCCGGCGCGCTTTTTTACTTTTCCGCAATCCGGCCCGACCTGTTCGCCCGGACGCTGGTCCTCTCCGCCGCCATGGGCAGCAATTTTATCGACGGGGCGGTTGCCGGTTTCCGCCGGTTCGCTTCGAATTCGCGGCGGGTCGCGCCCCGGGTCGGTCTCGGGTTCTCCCTTCTTGCCCTGTTCAGCCTGGCCCGCATCCTGGAGATGATCCGGGTCCGGCCGAAAAGCCAGAATTTCTTCGAGGCCGGTTTCTTCGAGGTGATCTTTCTTCTGGCCTACCAGACGCTGTTCATCTACATGACGTACGCCCTGGCTCTGTTGGTCAACGAGAGGCTTTTAGCGGAGATCGGCCGCCAGGAGGAAAAATTCTCCAAGTCGTTCTATGCCTTGCCCCATGGGATTTCCCTGACAGACGCGGAAACAGGGGCGATCATCGACCTCAACGACGGATTCATCGAAATCCTTGGATATTCCCGAGAGGATGCACTGGGAAAAACGACGGTCGAGCTCCGGGTATGGGGCGAAGATGCCGACAGAAGCCGGGCCGTGGCCGAACTGGCGGCGCGTGGAATCATTCGGGACATGGAAGTCCTGTTTCGGAAAAAGTCGGGCGAACTGATCACCGGCCTATGGTCGGCCGAAATGATTTCAATCCAGGGCCGGCCCTGCGTGTTTTCCAGCATCAAGGATGTCAGCCGGAGAAAGAAGGCCCAGGATGGGCGGCTCCGGTTGGTTCAACAGAAAGAACTTCTGATGCGGGAACTCAAGCTCCGGGTTAAAAACAGCTTGACCGTTATCTCCGGCCTCATCGGCCTGAACCGTGAGGCCGCCGTCGATCCTGGCGTCAAAACGGTCCTTTCGGACCTGCGAACACGGATCCGGTCGGTGGCCGCGGTCTATGATCAACTGGACTGGGCCGGGCGGGTCGACACGATCCGGCTCAAGGATTACATCCAGAACCTGGTCGATCAATTGTTCCTGTCCTACGGCCCGAAGGATGGGCGGATTCGAATCTCCACGCGTCTTGAGGATTTGGCCTTGGAGGCGAAAAAGTCCCTGCCCCTGGGCTTGATCCTCAACGAACTGATCATCAATAGCTTCAAGTACGCTTATCCCGACGGGACGTCCGGGGAAATCAGGGTCCAGCTTGCGGCCGCCGGCGAAAAACGGCGGCTGACGGTGGCTGATGACGGCATCGGAAAGATCGAGGGGCGCGAAGCGGCCGGAGAAGGAGGAGGAACCGGCATGAACCTGGTCGCAATGCTGGCCGGCCAAATCGGTGCGGACATCCGCCGGATATCCGGGCCGGGAACGGTGCACGAAATTGATTTTTGACGGAAGAAGGAGGCGTTCGTGAGCGGCCTCGACATGCGCACGGTGATGTTCAGCCATGTCGTCACCGATATTCTGAGCCTGCTCGTCGTCGTTTTCCTCTGGCGGCAGAGCCGTGGCCGATACCGCGGCGTCTCCTGGTGGGCCCTCGGTTTCGGGTTCCAGCTTATGGGGACGATCCTGATTGTCGTACGCGGCGCCGTCCCGGATTGGATTTCGATGACCCTGGCCAACACCTTCGTCTTGGCCGGGGCGATGACGGTCACCGGCGGCTTCTATCGATTTCTCGGCCGTCCCGTTCCCCCGCTTCTCCCCGGGAGCGTGCTTCTGGTCCTGTTCGCCGTCGCGAGTTCTTTTTTCACCCTTGTTCGACCCGACCTCGAGGCCCGCAATCTGGCCCTCTCCGCAGCGTTTTCCTTTGTCTTCATCATCGTTCTTCGAATGTTCGCCGGAATGCGTGGAGAGCGACGGCCCAGGGTCGGCCGATTCATGTTTGTTTATTGGGCCCTTCTCCTGGTCACCCTGGTTCGCATCGCCGTCATCCTGGCCCTGCCCACGGGGAACCAGGATTTCTTCAGGGCCGATGTGTTCAATACGCTGGTTTTACTGGCTTATCAAACCCTGTTCATCCTCCTGACCTACAACATGGCTCTGGCGGTCAACGAGCGGCTGGTCGGCGATCTTCGCTTTCAGGAGGAGAAGTTCGCCAAAGCCTTCCGCTCCTCGCCGTTCGGCATCGTCTTGACGGACGCATTTTCCGACGAGATCTTCGACCTCAACGAGGCGTTTGCCGCGATCTCGGGATTTTCACGGGACGAGGCCATCGGGAAAACAATCCATGACTTGAAAATATGGGAAGATCCGGAGATGCATGCCCGGGCCCACGATGATCTCAACGGCCTGGGTCGCATTCGGGACCTGGATTTCCAGCTCCGGGACAAGTCGGGCGGCCTTCGGTCTTGCTTATGGTCGGCCGAGCGAGTCGTGATCGGAGGACGGCCGTGTGTCTTGTCCTGCCTCGACGATCTTTCCATGCTGAAAAAGGCCGAGGACGATTTGGCCCGGGCGCTCGATGAGAAAAACCTGCTGATGAGGGAACTCCGCCACCGGGTGAAAAACAGCCTGAGCATTGTCGGAAGCCTGATCAATCTCAGCCGGGAGGAAGCGGTCGAGTCGGCGGTCAAGGGCGTTCTTTCCGACCTCCGCAATCGGATCGGCTCGGTCTCCTCGGTCTACGAACAATTGGACCGGACCGGCCAGGTGGATGCGATCGGCCTAAAAGAGTATATCAACGGCCTGGTCGCGATGTTGGCAAAATCGTACGGCCCGGCGGACGGCCGCATCCGGATCACGACGGATATCCATGACGTAACACTAGAGACGTCCAAGGCGTTACTCCTGGGCCTGATCGTCAACGAGCTGATCATGAACGCTTTCAAGTTTGCCTTTCCCGAGGGGAAACCTGGAGAAATCAGGGTCGAGCTGATGTCACAGGCGGAAGGGCTCTGCCTGATTGTTTCCGACGACGGCGTCGGCGGTCCGGGCCGGGGCGCGGCGGAAGCGGCTGGGGGGGGGGCGGCGACCGTTGACATGCTTGCCGACCAGATTGGAGCGAGGATTTCCCGGCCGCCCGGTCCGGGGACGACGGTCGTTGTTTTAATTTAAAGCCGAGACCTGACCCCTGTGCTTTTGATATAATTCCGGCGGGAAGGATATCTCCTTGGCTGAGCAAATCCAAAATTCCGGAACGGACCTGATCGGCACCAGCCTCAAGCACTACCTGATCGAGGAACTCGTCGGGCACGGCGGGATGGGCGTGGTCTACCGGGCTCGGGACACCCGGCTCAACCGGCCGGTCGCGGTCAAGCTCCTCAGCTCCGGCCTTGTGGCCAACCCCGACCGGCGGCAGCGGTTCATTCTGGAAGCCCGGGCCGCGGCCGCCCTCAGTCACCCGGCCATCGCCCAAGTCTATGATATCGACGAAGTCGACGGACTCCTCTTCATCGTCATGGAACTCGTCGACGGCCGGTCGGTCGGCCGGCTCATCGTCGACCGCGAGTTGGACCTCCTGAGCGCGGTGGAAGTCGCCCTCCAGGTGACCGAGGGATTGGCCAAAGCCCATGAGGCCGGAATCCTCCACCGGGACATCAAGTCGGAAAACATCATGGTCACCCGCGACGGCCATGCCAAGCTCCTCGATTTCGGGCTGGCCAAGCTGATGGAGCCCGATCCGGCAGCGGCTTCCATCCCGGCCGACCCGATGCGGACCATGACCCAGGGACCCTCGCCGACGATGCCCGGGATGGTCGTTGGGACGGTTCCGTATATGAGCCCCGAGCAGGCCCGGGGCAAAGAGCTTGACGCCCGGAGCGACCTCTTCTCCCTGGGCGTTGTTCTTTACGAGATGGTCGCGGGAGAACTTCCCTTCAAGGGCGATACGCCGCTGGATACGATGCACGCCATCGCCTACGAGGAGGCGCGCCCGGTCACCATCATCCGCCGAAACCTCTCGCCCCAGGTCCACCGGATCGTGTCCCGATGCCTGCGCAAGCGGCCGCAGGACCGGTACCCCGATGCCCGGGCTCTGGCCGCCGACTTGAAGCAACTGAAGCTGGCCCTGGAATCCGGGACCCGGACTGATTTAAAGCCTATGGAGCGGCTGCATAATTGGCTCCAGGGGTTGAAGGCCTCTTTCCCCCTGGGGACCAAGGGCATTTGGATCGTGGCCGCGGCCGTGGTCGTGGCCGTCGCCTTGCTCTTCACTAATTTCAATTACGGAAGCCTCATTGGGCCCGTGGTCATCGGCCTCTTTGTCTACCGGGGCGTTAAAAACAAGAAGAAGCGGATGATCGCTTCCTTCGCCAAGTCCGTCTCCAAAATGCCTTCGATACTGGCCGTTGTTTCTCGGGGGAATGAAATCACGGTCATCGTGGACAAGGCCCCGGCTTCAGTCTATCTCCGGGTCACCGGCCTTGTGGAGGAGATGAACGGCAAGCTGTTTTTCGGCAAGCCCGTCACCGCCGAGATCAAAAGCGACCTTCCCGCCGAGGATGTCCGGGCCCTGGTCAAGCAGTTCGGGGTCGTCTACCTGAGAAGCGATTTGATGGCCGAGCCGAAGCTCGGGACGTGAGGCCGCGTTTGGCGACATGTCGATGAGCGATCCTCATGTCCTCCCGATCAAGCGCCTTCCCGTATTCGGCCCGAAAGCCGCGATTTTTTCGTCGGCTTCAATCCAGGAGAAGAACATGAAGAAAGTCCGCCTCAGCGTTCCGCTGGCCGCCGGCCTCGCCGTTCTTTTATCGCTCTCCGGAGGGCCCGCCTGCCGCAAGTCCCAACCCCCCGACACGGAAACGGTGGGCGCGTCGGGTTCCGGAAGAACCGTTTTGCCGGTCAACCAGGTCGTCACGCCGGCCGGAACCCAGCTTGTCCTTCCCGGCCTGCGGCCCCAGGCCATGGCCCTCTCCCCGGACGGTTCGATCCTGGCCGTTTCCGGGAAAACGCACGAAGTCCTGATCATCGACCCCGCGACCTCCGGGATCAAGCAGCGGGTCGCCCTTCCGGCCGCCGCCTCGAACTCTTCCGGCCTGAAAAAGGCTTCAGAAGCCGGTCCCCTCCCCGACGATAAAGGCCAGTTGAGTTATACCGGTCTCGTCTTTTCTCCCGACGGCCGGCGGTTGTATCTCAGCAACGTCAACGGCGACATCAAGGTTTTCGATGTCGGTCCGGACGGGAACGTCGTCCCGCTCAAGTCCATCGCTCTCCCACTAGCCATGGCCCCGAGGCGAGCCGAGGAAATTCCGGCCGGCCTGGCCCTCAGTCCCGACGGCCGTCGCTTGTTTGTTTGCGGCAATCTCTCCAACCGTCTTCTCGAGATCGACCTCGGGACGGACCGGGTCGTCCGCGCCTACGACGTCGGCATCGCCCCGTTCGACGTCGTTCTGACTTCCGGCAGGGCCTATGTGAGCAATTGGGGCGGTCCACGGCCGAAGCCCGGCGATACGGTCGGCCCGGCCGGCAAGGGCACCGAAGTCAAGGTCGACCCCGTGACCCGCATCGCCTCGGAAGGGTCTGTCAGCGTCATCGACTTGGCCTCGGGCTCATCGACGGAGATCGCGGCCCGGCGGCATTCCTCAGCCCTGGCCTTGTCCCCGGACGGCCGTTACCTGGTTTGCGCCAACGCGGCCGCCGATAATTTGAGCGTCATCGACGTCTGGAGCGGAACCGTCGCGGAGACGATCTGGACCAAACCCAGCCCGGCCGATTTGTTCGGCGCCTCCCCCAACGCCTTGTGCTTTTCTCCGGACGGCCGGACGCTGTACGCGGCCAACGGCACGCAGAACGCCGTCGCCGTGATCGCTTTCGACCCGGCCGAAGCGGAATCGCGTCTCGCCGGACTGATTCCGGCCGGCTGGTTTCCCGGATCGGTCGTCCTGGACCGCGGCCGGAACACTCTTTGGATCGCCAACATCAAGGGGCACGCCCTGGAACCCCAGGAATCGAGGGACACCGGCGCGCCGGGCTTCAACTCCCATCAGTATTTCGGCTCGATTTCGGCCGTTCCCGTCCCCGACGCCGAGGCACTGGCCGTGATGTCGCGAACGGTCGAAGAAAATTATCGGCGCGAAAGAATCGCCGCCGCCCTTCTTCCGCCGCGTTCCGGCCGGCCGGCCCGGCCCGTGCCGGAACGGATCGGCGAGCCGAGCGTTTTCAAGCATGTCGTCTATGTGATCAAGGAAAACCGGACCTACGACCAGGTTCTGGGAGATATCGCGGAGGGAAACGGGGATCCGGCCTTGTGCATCTTCGGGGAGAAGGTCACCCCGAACCAGCATAAAATGGTCCGGGAATTCGTTCTCCTGGACAACACCTAC
>JAFGEN010000133.1 GCA_016931595.1 Candidatus Aminicenantota bacterium
GACGGAAAACAGGTTGCCCGCTCCGTAATCGACGAGGCCGATCATGACGGCTCCTTGACGCTGGAAGGGATTCCTGCCGTCCGCCCGTCCTCGGCACAGGCCTGTCGAAGGGCCCGGGCGAAGGCCTTGAACAGAGCTTCGATTTTGTGATGGTCCGACCGGCCGTATTCCGCCCGAAGATGGAAGGCGGCCCCGAGATTGGCCGAGAAGGCGGCGAAAAAGTCCTCGAACAACCCGCTGTCGAGGTCGCCCAGGCGGCGGCCTTTCAGCCGCGGTTCCCAGCGAAGAAAGGGCCGGCCGGAAAGGTCGACGGCGGCCGAAGCCAGGGTTTCGTCCATCGGGACCGAAGCCCAGCCCGCCCGGGCGATGCCCGTTTTTTCGCCAAGGGCCTCCTTGAAGGCCAGCCCCAGAACGATCCCGGTGTCTTCGACCGTGTGGTGGGCGTCGACGCGGAGGTCGCCGTCGATCTTCATCCGAAGGTCGAAGGCTCCGTGGCGGGCGAACGTCTCGAGCATATGTTGGAAAAAGCCAAGGGACGTTTCGATCTCGGCCTGTCCCCGGCCGTCGAGGTCGAGAGCGGCGGCGATGTCCGTTTCCCGGGTTTTGCGGTTCAAGGATGCGGTTCTCATGAAAATTCCTCCAAAGCAGCTTCAATGTTGTCGGCGATCACGTCCGCCCCGGCCTGGGCCATCGTTCTGCGCCAGGACCGGCGGTCGGAGCACCCCGGCGGAAGGACGGCGACCGCCGTCAAACCGGCTGTGCGCGCGGCGGCCATATCGGCGGGGGTATCTCCGAAATAGGCGGCCCGCCGGACGCCGAGGCGCCGCAGGGCCAGTTGCAGGCCGAACGGGTTGGGTTTTTGGCGGGCGCCGGCGTCCTCCAGGGCGATCACGTCTTGAAAATGCCGGCCCGTCTTGAATCGCCGAAGGGCCGCCCCGGCTTCTTCCCGAGGCCGGCCGGTGACGATCCCAAGCCGGTACCTGGAGGACAGGCGGGCAAGGACCGGGAGGGGCGGAATCCATCGTTCCGCCCGGTTCAGACCGGAACGTCCGTCCTTCCCGAGGTAGAACTCTTGAAAAACGGCGACGACCTCGGGCCGTGGAATATCGCGCCCTTTCGCCCGGCAGATGGCCGCGGTTGTGTCCCAATCATTGTTCATCTCCGGACGGAGCTTCCATCGCCGGATTTCCTCCTGGGATACGCGCCGCCCGGTGAAATGAAGGACCGTTTTTTCGATGGCCTTCAGGTAGGAGCCGGAGACATCCACCAGGACCCCGTCCATGTCGAAAAGAATCGCCTGGATGGGAAGGGCGGCCTCAAGGGCCTCCTTGAACCTGCGGTTGTCTTCGGGCCGGCCGACCGTCACTCGAAGGCAGCCGGAAAGCCGGGGGGTTGAGGGAAAGGATTTGACGAAAATTCCGGACTCGGCCAGCCTCCGCCGCAGGCGGTCCGCTTCGGGCCCGACCTCGAGGCATAAGAAATTCGCGGCCGAGGGATAAACGGTCAGTCCCAGGGAGCGGAGAGAGGCGGCCAGGCGGCCGCGCTCCCGGACGACCTCCCGGCGGACGCGTAAAGAATACGATTCGGATTCCAGAGCCGCCGTTCCCGCGGCCAGGGCGGCCGCATTGACCGAATAGGGCGGAAGCAAGGTCCGAAGGGAGGAGATCATCTCCTTTGACGCAATGACATATCCCAAGCGCAGGCCGGCCAGCCCGAAATACTTGGAGAAAGAACCGACGACGACGAGGTTGGAATGGCGGCGGGTCAGACGGCCGTGGAACCGGCCGCGGAAGCCGGCATAGGTTTCGTCCACAAGGACGGGTACATTGAAGCGGGCGGCCCGTCCGGCCACGGCCTCGATTTCGCCTGGCTTGATTTCCGTTCCCGTGGGATTGTTGGGCGTCACCAGAACGACCAGCCGGGTCGATTTCCCAATTGCCGCCGCCGTCTCGGCCGGATGGAAGGCGAAGCGCGGACCGAGCGGCACCCCCCGGATGCGGCCGCCGCACAAGCCGGCGGCGAGGCGGTAAATGTCGAACCCGGGCTCGGGCATGACGGCTTGGCCGCCCCGGCGGAGGAACAGCGACATCAAGGCGTAAATGGCTTCGTCGGCCCCGTTGGTCAGGATCAATTCACCCTCGCCCGCCCCGAAACGCCGGGCCGCCGCCTCCGTTAATTCCCCGGCGTCGGGATACGCGGCGATCCGTTCGGAACTCAACCGGCCGATCGCCGCTTTGACTCGAGGGGACGGGCCCCAGGGGTTTTCATTGGCGTCGAGATACAACCCGCCCCGCCGGTTTCGCTCCGGCGGGCGGTAGGGGACGATGTCCCGGAGGTTCTGGCGCGTGTTCATCAGAGGATCACCTTTCCGAATTCGTATTCGAGGATGTCCGAGGCGCCCGCCTTCTTCAGAAGGGGGATCAACCGGGCCGTTTCGGCCCGGGGAACGGCGGCTTTCACCGCGTACCCCTGTCCGGCAAAGAGCGGAGAAACGGTCGGCGAGCGCATGCAGGGAAGAAGGGCGACGAGATTGTCCAGCCGGTCGGCCGGGACGTTCATTTCGAGCATGACCCGGCGGCGGGCGTCCAGCACTCCGCGGAGCAGAAGGGCTGTTCCCTCGATTTTTTCCCGCTTCCAGGGATCCTCGAGGGCGGCCGGGTCGGCGACCAGGCGGGTCGTCGATTGAAGGATTTCAGCGAAAACGCGCAGGCCGTGGGCCCGAAGGGTTCGGCCGGTGGAGACGTTGTCGACGATCATGTCGGCGTCGTCGGGAGGGAAGACCTCGGTCGCCCCGAACGTCCGGATGAGGACGGCGTCGTAGCCCCGTTCGGCCAGGAAGAGGCCGGCGATCGTCTCGTATTCCGAAGCGACGATGAGCCGGCGCCGGAGGGCATCATCCTCGGAAAAGCCTTCGGTGACGGCCGCGGCGATCCGGACGGGATTGAACCCGAGGTCCATCACTTCGACCAGCCGGGCTCCGCTTTCCACGACCCAGTCGTGTCCCGTGAAGCCGATGTCGTGGGCGCCGAGCTCGACCAGGCGGGGAATGTTCTGGGGCTTGAGGATCTTGGCCTCGAAGCCGGGAAGGCCCACGGACGGCCGGTACGCTTCGGGGTCCGTTTCGACTCCGAAGCCGGCGTCGTTGAGAAGCCGGACGACCTCGCCGTACAGCCGGCCCTTGGGGATGACCATTTTCAAGGAATTCATGCGCGCGCTCCCTAAGAAATGAAGTGACCCGGGGAAACCGGGCCGCCGATGGACGGAGTCCGGCCCGGAAAAAAGAGAGGGGGTTAAAGGAGCGGATTAATGGGCGCGGGAACGCCCATGGAAGACGTGATGGTGCCGGAGGGCGGAGACGGCGGAGGCACGATCGGTCTTCATGACGGCGGAAAGTCTAGGA
>JAFGEN010000134.1 GCA_016931595.1 Candidatus Aminicenantota bacterium
ATTTTTGCGTCCGAGTGAATTTTCCAGAGATTTTGGAATGAAAAACGCCGGCCGGTCAGTTTCGCGGAGATTCGTGTTCGAGCGGAGGGCTCAATCAGGCAGGACGGTTCGATTCAATTGGAACGATCCGGCAGGTCGGCCAGCCGGATGTTCTTGGCTTCGAGCGTCGTCCCCATGGCCCGCTGCAGCCTGGCCAGGGAAAGGTTGTAATCGATCCGAGACCGGGTTTCGTTCGTCCTGGCCAGGGTCAGGTCCCGTTGCTGCTGAAGGACGGTGTAATTTGTCGAAAGACCGGCTTCGAGTTTTTTGACTTCCGCGGCGAGTCGTTCCGCGGCCAGTTCCCGGGCGGCCCGGTAGGCGTTGGCCCGCTGGAAATCCGTCTCCACGGCCCGAACGGCGATGTCGACTTCGAGCAGGGCCTGGGCCTCGAGATTTTTATGCCGAAGCATGGACTGTTCGGCTTCCCCCCTGGCCCGGGCGACCTGGGACCGCGAGAGAATGGTCTCCAGGGGGATGTCGAAGGTCAAGCGGACGGACCAATTTTCATATTTGAACCGGAAGGTATCCTTGAAGGCCGTGGAGGCTCCGGCGGGAAGAGTGCCGATGATAACTCCGCTCAGAGGATCATTGTCGAGATACTGAATCTGCGTTCCCGAAACGCCGGGGCTTTGAAGCGTCGCCCGGAAGCTGAGGTTGGGGAGGGTCTGGTTTCGGGCATACCGGAGGTTGAGGTCGCTCGTTTTCAAACCCGCCTGGGATACGGCCAAGTCGGGACGATTGACCAAGGCCTTGGCCCGCGCTTCCTCGACGCCGATGGAAACCGCGTCGGTTGAAGGCAGGTCGGCGGGGATGAGAGACGATGCGGGCTCTTCCTTTTCCCGAGGCAGATTGAGGCGGGTGCGGAGCGTGTCCTGGTCGTTTCTGACCTGGGCTTCGGCTTGGAGGATGTCGGCCTCCCGGGCGGCCACTTCGGCCCGGGCGTTGAGGATTTCGATGGGCGGGATGACCCCGGCCTCCAGCTCCTTGGTGTTTTTGGCCAGGAGGTCGCGGGCCAGGCGCAGGGATTCCTGCTGAACCCTGAGGTTTTCCCGGCTGAAGACGAGATTCCAGTAGGCTTCTTCGACGTTATAAACCGTGTCAACGAGGGCCTGCTTGAGCTGGCCCTCGGACATTTCCAGGTTGTTCTTGGCGATCAGGATTTCCCGCCGGGCAATTGCGAATCCGGCATCCCGGAGCAGGGGTTGGCGGAAATCGAAAGCCAGGGAGCTCCCGTAGCGCGGATTGATGAGCTGGAAGGATTGGTTGGTTGTATTCTTGTACGAATAGAGGGAGGCGGTCAAAGAGGCTCCGGTCGGAAGCCGCTGGATGAGCGCGCCCTGGTAGTCATTGACGTCGGTCGTGACTTGGCCGGCGGCATCGAGCCAGGAGAATGAGGCCTGGTTGCTTTTCTGTACGCCGGCATTGAACGACATGGTCGGGAGAAACGATTCCCGGGCCCGGCCGAGAGCAGAGGAGGCGATTTCAGGACCGAGAAGCTCGGCGGCCAGGTTGAGGTTGTTCTTCAGGGCGGTCAGGATGCACTCCTGGAGAGTCATGGGCCGGTCGGCGGCCGCGGGCGAGGCGGCGGCCGCGGCGGCCAGTACGACCAGGGCGATAGCGGTTCTTTTCATCGTCGTTCTCCCGTTCCGCTTCGGCGGGTGTGTTCAGGGCTGGATCCACCCGTCGAGAAGATGGATCGTCTTGCGGCCGTAAGCGGCGTTCTGCTCGGAGTGAGTGACCTGGATGATGGTCGTGCCCGAGGCGTTCAGCTCGGCGAACATCTCCATCACCTCTTTGCCTTCTTTGGAATTGAGATTTCCGGTCGGTTCGTCGGCCAGGATGAGCCGGGGCTTGGTGATCAAGGCCCGGGCGATGGCCGCACGCTGCTGCTGGCCGCCGGAAAGCTGGTGGGGAAAGAGGTCTTTCTTGGCGACCATGTGGAAACGGTCGAGAGCCTCGGCCACAAGGCCCTTGCGTTCAGTTCCCTTGATTTTCTTGTAGAGGAGGGGCGTTTCCAGGTTCTCGTAGACGGTCAGGTCGTCGATCAGGTGATAGCTCTGGAAGACGAAGCCGATCTGGTGCTTGTGGAGCTCCGTCAGCCTGCGCTCGTCGAAGGTGTGGACGGGTTTGTCGTCGAAAAAATATTGCCCCTCCGAAGGCGTGTCGAGCATCCCGAGGATGTGGAGGAGCGTCGACTTGCCCGCCCCCGACGGGCCCATGATCGTCATGAATTCGCCCTCTGCGACTTCGAGGTCGATGTTCCGGAGAACGAAGGTTTTGACGTACCCCGTCGAATAGAACTTGGAAATGCCGCAGAGCTTGATCACAGCTTGAACTTCTTCTGGACGTTCTCGGAAACGACTTGGCCGTCGAAGAGATAGATAATCCGCTGGCTGTACTCGGCGTAGGCTTGTGAGTGGGTAACCATGACGATCGCCGTGCCGGCCGAATGGAGCTCCGCCATGAGGCCCATCACTTCCTCGCCGTGGGTCGAGTCGAGGTTTCCCGTGGGTTCGTCGGCGAGAATGAGCTTGGGCCGGGCCACGACCGCCCGGGCCACGGCGACGCGCTGCTGCTGGCCGCCCGAGAGCTGCTGGGGGAAGTGGTTCTTGCGGGGCATGAGGGCGATGTTCTCCAGGACCTCGTTGACCCGCTTCTTCCGCTCGGCGGCCGAGTAGCCCAGGTAGAGGAGGGGCAGCTCGACGTTTTCGAAGACAGTCAGCTCGTCGATGAGGTTGAAGCTCTGGAAGATGAAGCCGATGTTCGCCTTCCGCAGGCCGGCCCGCTTCCGTTCGGAGGAGGAGCCGACGTCGCTGCCCAGGAACCGGTATTCCCCGGATGTGGGATTGTCGATGAGCCCGAGGATGTTGAGGAGGGTCGACTTGCCGCAGCCCGACGGCCCCATGATGGCGATGTACTCGCCCTCGGCGATTTCCAGGTTGATGTTGTTGAGGGCGGTCGTTTCGACCTCCTCGGTCAGGTAGGTTTTCTTCAGGTCTTTTGTCTCGATCAGCATGGGTTTCTCCTTTTTCCGACTATTGATCACTTCAAGACCAGGCGGTCCATATCGCCGAAGCTTTCGTAAGAGGAGGTGATGACGTTGTCCCCGGGGGCCAGACCCTCGAGGATTTCATAGTAATCCGGGTTGTACCGGCCGAGCCGGACCGGGTGCTTCATGGCGATCTTGCCGGAGGCGTCGAGCTTGTAAACCCAGTTGCCGCCCGTCTTGTCCCAGAATCCTCCGCGGGGCAGAAGCAGGGCCTCGGTCAAATCCCCCAGTTCCAGGCGGATGTTGAGCGTTTGGCCCCGGCGGAGGTCCGGCGGCGCCTGCCCGGCGAAAACGAAGTCGACCTCGAAGCGGTTGTTCTGCACCGCCGGGAACACTCGGCGGACCTTCAGCTCGTAGGTCTTGCCGGCCAGGTCGAATTCGCCTTTTTGCCCGGCTTCGACCCGGGTGATGTAATGCTCGTCGACTTGGGCCCGGACGCTGTAGGCGTCCAGGACGTCGATCTGGCCGATGGGCGATCCGGGTGTTTTGAACTCTCCGATTTCGGCTTCGAGGAGAGTCAGCTGTCCGGCGATCGGAGCCCGGATGATCAGGTCGTCGAGCTTCTTTTTCGAGGTGTTCAGGTTCGTTTCCATCCGGCTGAGCTGCTCCTCGAGGGCATCCAGTTGCTCCTCGCGATATTCCAACTCCTTCTTTTGGCTTTCGGCCACGATATTGCGGTTTCGGACGTGATACTCGTAGTCCAGCCGGATCCGCTCGAATTCCAGCTCCGATACGAGCTTGTTGTCATAGAGCAGCTTGTAGCGTTCATAGGTCGTCTTCTGCTTGGCCAGCTCGTTCTCCACCTGATTCATGGTCTGACGGAGGTTCTGGCGGTATTGATCCATGCTGAGGCGGGTTTGGCGCAGGGCGTTGCTTTGCTGGACGAAGTCGGAATCCCGCCACATGATGTCCAGGAGAAGGTTGGTGTTGACCAGCTGGATGATGGGGTCTCCGGCCTTAACCATGGTCCCGGCCTCGAGGAAGCGCTTTTCCACCCGGCCGCCCTCGGTCGTATTCAACGAATAGCGGAGAATCGGCATGACCTGCCCCTGCTGGGGGATGAATTCCAGGAAGGGTCCCTTGGTGACGGTTGAAACGGTGATCCGCTCCGCTTCGACGTTGAGCGTCGATTGGTTGAATTGGAACAGGAAGAGGTAAAGGACGACCAGGACGAACAGCGCTCCGCCGGCTA
>JAFGEN010000135.1 GCA_016931595.1 Candidatus Aminicenantota bacterium
AGCCCATCTGGACGATTTTGGTAAACAGTTCGGCGTCGACTTTCTCGACGCTGTCGCTGGGTTGATGGTAATCGGACGTCATCGCGGCCATGTAATAGACGAAGGGCACTTTGACCGAGGCGAAGGAGGCGTGGTCGGAGCCGCCGCTTCCGACACCCAGGGCGCTTTCCCGCAGGGCCAGGTCCAGGCCGACATACTGGTTCATCTCCCGGGTGATGGCGGCAAACGCGGTATCCGCCGTTAGGCTGACGGTGGCAAACCGATTGGGCCGAATCTTCTTGATGATGTCCTCGGCGCCCTGGACGTTGTACCGGCTGACGGAGCGGTCGAGCGCGGCTTGATCATACGCCCGGCTGATCATGTCGTAGTTCAGGTAGCCGATCGTTTTTTCGGCCGGGAAAACAGGGTTCTGGACATAGTAGCGGGAGCCGAACAGGCCCTTTTCCTCGCCGGTCCAAAGGGCGAAAATGATGGTCCGTTTGGGTTTGACGGGATTGAGGGCCATGGCTTTGGCGATGGCCAGGACGCCGACCGAACCCGAGCCGTTGTCGTCGGCGCCGTTGTAGATGTAATCGCCGGCCCGGCCGAGGTGGTCGAAATGGCCGCCTATGACGAAGCACTCATCCTTGAGCTTCGGGTCGGACCCTTCGATCATCCCGAGGACGTTGGGGCTGCGGACGAGCTTGGTCCGGGCCGTGGTGGCCAGGGTCATCTTGACTCCGGACAGGTCCATCGAGGCCGGCTTCATCGCCTTTTCAATTTTCTCTCTGAGGTCGTCAATGGTCTGCCCGGTCCCTTCGAGGAGAGCGTTGGCGATTTCCCGGGTGATGGTGACCCCGCCGCCGCCCCGTCCGCCCATGCCGGAGCCGGAGTCGCCGGCAATGGTCAACCGGCCGCCCTCGCGGACGATGATCGGCCGGTCGTCGCTGGGTTTCCGGACAAAAGACAGGCTGTTGAAGATGTCGATATCCTTTCCGGTATTGGCCACCTGGATGATGGCCGCCGGCCCGAGCTTCTGGATCTCGGCGATTTTATTGAACCGGGCGGGACCGCCGCCGCGGGGCATCATCATCTGCATGCCGCCCGCGGGACCGGCGGGAAAATATTTGTCTTTGAGCTCTTTCTTGGCCTGGAAAGGCGATTGGGGGTTATCCTTGCCCGGCGCCTCGGTGAGCACCAAAACGATTTTTCCCTTGAGGTTGAGGCCCTTGAGCTCGTCGAATCCGATCGAGGGCTCGCTGATGCCGTAGCCGACGAAGACGACCGGAGCAGCGATCGTTTCCGCGCTTCCTCCGAAGCCGCCCTGGTAATCGAGGCCGGCGGTGAAAGTTTTCGTCTTGACGGCCGGCCCGACCGCGACCTCGGTTTTAATCGAGCTCTGCACATCGGTCGTTTCCTTGAAGGTGATGTTCTGGAGATACGTCCGTTCGGGAGCGCGGGCGGGAGCGGTTCCACCCCGCATCCGGCCGAAGCTCACCGGGGGCATGTCCCCGGCCGGCTTGATGCCCCACATCTTGAAGAGCGAGGCGGCGTAATCGGCGGCCTGGTCGTAGCCGGGTTTAGCCGTGTCCCGTCCCTCCATCCAATCGGACGAAATATAAGCCAGCATGGCCATCGTCCCGGCCGGGGTGATGGTTTCGAACCCGACTTTGTACTTGTCCGGAACGGATTGGGGTTTGTCCACCAGGCTGAGAGCCTTCTGGACGTCTTCGAGCTTCATCTGCGGCTGCTGGGGCGGCATTTGCGCCTGCACCGACAGGAAAGCGGCGATCAGGATGATCGCGCCGATGAGATGTCTTTTCATGCGGACTCCTCCTCCTAAAAAAATATCCGAACGCATTTTAGACTACCCAAAGGGAAAAATCTTTCATTTTTTTAATATAGGGCTCTGCAACCGGCCCTTGCCTCCGGCGGCCCACTCGGTTACAATAGCGCCCGTTCCCGCGTGCCTGTAGCTCAGCTGGATAGAGCGACGGCCTCCGGAGCCGTAGGTCACAGGTTCGAATCCTGTCAGGCACGCTCTTCCTATCCCTCTTTACGCATTTTTCAGATTCGGTCAGGCGTAATTCCCGTATCCATGTGCTGCGTCGAACAGGGCGATGATGTTTTCCGGCGGGACCTCGCCCTGAATGTTGTGGATCCCGGCAAAGACATAACCGCCGCCGGGCTTGAAGGCCTCCATGGCCCGGGCGACCTCGGCCTCGACTTCCGCCGGCGTTCCCGAAGCGAGGACACGCTGCGCATCGCAACCGCCTCCCCAGAAGACCAGGTCCCGGCCGAACCGTCTCTTCAACTCGAATGGGTCCATGTTCCGTGCGGTCGTCTGGACCGGGTTCAAGGCTTCGATGCCGTTTCCGATCAGGTCGGGGAGCAGGCCGGCGCAGGACCCGCAGGTGTGGTACCAGATTTTCGCCCGGGTCCGGTTCTTGATGAAATCCGCCAGGCGCCTATGGCGCGGCTGGACCAACCGCCGGTAAATTCCGGGATTGAACAGCGGCCCGTTCTGGCCGCAGAGGTCGTCGCCGATCATGACCGCGTCCAGAAGATCTCCGGCTTCGGCCAGGAAGGGTTCGAACCAATCCAACCAATATTTTAGGACCCGGTCGAGCAGGCCCTCGCAGAACGCCGGGTCGGTCAGCAGGTCGCAGTACCACTGTTCCAAGCCCCGCATGTACCAGCAGGTCTCATAAACGACGCCCGAAATCCCGCCGATGACGGCATATGGCGTCTCACGGTGAAGCTCCATGGCCCGCTCTCGAAGCCCGGCGAAACGGCT
>JAFGEN010000136.1 GCA_016931595.1 Candidatus Aminicenantota bacterium
ACCTTCTTCGGTTTCTTTTATATCCGGGATGTCATCCGGAAACGACAGACATTTTCCGCAAAGCCCTGGCCGGCCTTGGCGGGAACCGGCTTCCTGACCAATATGCTGGACACCCTCGGCATCGGCAGCTTCGCCCAGCAGACCGCCATTTTCAAGTTCTTCAAGCTGGTCGACGACCGCATCATCCCGGGAACGATGAACGTCGGCAACACCATCCCGACGGTGACCCAGGCCTTCATCTTCATGACGGCCGTGAAAGTTGACCCCGTCACCCTTGTGGCGATGTCGGTCGCTGCGCCGACCGGGGCGGTTCTGGGGGCCGGGGTCGTGGCCCGAATGGAGCGTTACAAAATCCAATTGGGCATGGGAATCGGGTTGCTTGTCGTCGCCCTGATCTTTCTGGCCGGCCAATTCAACCTGATGCCTATCGGTGGAGAGGCCATTGGGCTGACGGGCTGGAAGCTGATCCTTGTCACCGTCCTGAGTTTTATTTTTGGCGCCCTTCAGACCATCGGGATCGGATTTTATGCGCCGTGCATGGCCATGGTCTACGCCCTAGGGATGCACCCGTTGACGGCTTTCCCGATTATGATGACAGCGACGGCGATGCTCATGGCCGCCGGAAGCACCCGATTTGTCACGGCCGGGGCTTATGACCGAAAAACCGCCATTCTCCTGACCCTTGGCGGAATTGCCGGCGTTTTCGTCGCTGCCTTCATCGTCAAATCCCTGCCCCTGACCGTTCTCAAGTGGATTGTCAGCGGCGTGGTGCTTTACACTTCGATCTGGATGTTCATGTGCGCGGCCCAGTCGAGAAAATGCGCCGTCGGACCGTTGGGCAAAGAACCGTCGGGGTCCTGAAGACGGGACGGAACTCGGTTCAATCATCTTTAATCGAGTCGGCTTCGAGCATCATGCGGCTCGAAGTTCAAGATCAGGTCGTCTTGAATTTCTCATCAAAACAGTGTTAGAAATAAGAAGAATTTCTATGAACTTCTGACTCAAGGGGAGTGCCCGATGAATCAGGCGACGCTTCTCCATGCCGTACGGTTTGCGCTCGTGGGGTTGCTGTTGACGGCGGGAGCGGCGGGTCAAGCGGTCAACGGCTCACGGACGAAAGACGAACAGGCCGTCCTGAATAAGCTGACCGCCTATATTCAGAAGGCCTTCACCGGCCAATGGCAGGCCGGCTGCCGTGAAGATATCGAGCGAAGCGAAAACCGGTATACGGACGTATTGACCAAGCGTTCGACCGGAGAGAATGTCCGACGATGGGAACTGCGGAAAACAGTTGTAACGAAGACGACGTACGAATATCGGCTCTATTTGAAGGGAAAGAAGATCACCGGAAAAAGGTATTCTCAAGCCGCCGACAACGAGCTCCTTTACGAGGGAAAAGATACGGGGATCATCTTTCCGTACGAAACGCCGAGGGTCATCCGCCATCCGATGGAATACCTGGCCATGATCGGCAGGGGAGAGACGTCGTACCGGGTCGACGGCCGTGAACGAGTCGGTGATTTCGAGGCCTGGGTCATCCGATTTTCCACGAAGGCCGCGGCCGGAGGTCGTTTGGAATTGCTATCCGGGGTGATCTGGCTTCATCCTGAGTCCGGGGCGGTCCGAAGAATGGATTTGGACCCGAAAAGCTGGCTGTTTTTCGCAAAGGAGGAGATTCCGAAAGAGTTCGGGGAAGTCAGGCGTTACGGGCATGCGGCCGCTCTGCGGGAATTGTCGTGGAGGGCGGAATTCGACCTTGAGACGGATGTAGGGATTAATTTTCCAAGCCGTGTTGAGGTTGCCGAGTCTTATGAAGACGGATTCGGGGAGAAGGTCAAAACAAATGAATGGACGATCCGCTATGGTGAATTCAGGTTTGAACACGGTGGACCGGGTCAAGCCGCCGCGCCGGAACATCCGATATTGAAGAAAGCGGCTGTTTACTGCGAACGATTGAAGACGATCGCCCTCCAGTATTATTGCGAAGAACACATTGAACGGACCTCGTATTTCTATGATGTCAGGCGTTATATCAAGTCATCAGGACTGGAGAATGTCGGATTGCCTCGCAAGAGGTGGACTCCGAAACGGTCCATGTCGAAACAGATCGTCTATGATTATCAATTGCTCAAGAAGGGCGAGCAATTGGAGGAAAAGCGAAGGGTTTTAAAGGTCGACGGGAAGGAATGGAGCGGCCGGAACGAGCCGGAAAATATTCTTCCATACCAAGCAAGATATATCGTATATGGCCCGATTGGATTTCTCAGCACAACGTGGCAGAACGCTTTTGAGTACTTTGAAGAAGGAGAAAAGCGGTTGCCTGAAGAAGGCCGGCGAATGAGGATTTTCACATCGCAGCCGAACGAATTCAGAGAAGACAACAGTGTCTACGGGCGTCTTTGGATCGATCCGGAAACCGGAGCAGTCAGATGGATTTCATGGGATCACGAGTCGATCGATTTTTTTGATCCTGACGATGTTCCGGAGATGTTCAAGGGGCTGGAAAAGCAGCTGACCTGGGAGGCTTACTATAACGTCGAGAAGAACGGGATCTATTTTCCAAGTCGGCAGGTCATCAGAGAGGAATATCTCGGCCCTGCGGGAGAGGTGATCCCGGGCGACGTCTGGATCGTGACGTACGAGAATTATAAGTTTTTCACAGTGGACATAGACTACGAAATTAAGAAGTAGGGTATTGCCGTCCCGTTAGAGAATTCCACAAATGCCCCGAAAGAGGGCAAAAAGATATCCACAAAGGACACATAAGGCTAAAGTGTAGATAATAATAAGAATACAGCATATATAATAATGGGTCGCATAACATATATTATGTAAACTAAAGAATGAAGCGGGTGTGTCTCAGGTTGTATAGCGGATTATAGGCCTCAACATCTAGTCTTGATGATGGATGGGACAGCCGGGAGATTCAGCTGCGGCCGGCTTTCAACTTAGAAATCAGATCTTCGAGTACTTTGATGATCTCGGAGCGGTTTACAGTTTCTTTCCTGAACTCGATTTTCAAGTTGAAGGAACGATCTTCCTTGGGGCGATAACTAAAGACATAATGCTTCGGCTTTGTCTTTAAAGTTTCCTTGTCTTTGAACATTTTTGTCAAATCGCGGGTATCGGCCCTCTTCAAGTTCTGATTTCTTATGCTCTCGAGCAGGACTTTCATTTCTTCTTCTGTTTTCATCTTAGATATTTCGATTAAAAGGCTGCGGTTTTTGTCCAGACCCGCGGAATGACAGGCTTGGCGGAGAGCGCCAGGAATACGGCTGAGGTTTATGATTTCCGTGATTGTCGACCTGGCCTTTCCTATTTTACTTGATATGTCCGCATGGCTGTAGTTGTAAATTTCAATCAAGGCCTTCAAACCGTCTGCTTCCTCAAAAAGATCCAAATCCTTTCTCTGAAGATTTTCGATCAAAGAAATTTCCATCGCTTCGCTTTCGGTCACATCCATGAGAATAGCGGGGACTTCTTTGAATCCGGCATTTTTTGAGGCGACATAACGGCGCTCTCCGGCAATAATCTCGAACCTATCCCCTATCTGTCGAAGAAGAATGGGCTCGAGAACACCCTTCGACTTGATTGAGTCCGTCAGCTCTTGAATGTTTCCAAGGTCGCATCGGGCTTGGCGGGGATTGGGGTCGATCTTCTCGACGGCGATTAATCGAACGATAGGTCCCGATTTTTGTGCAGAAATGAATTCAACGAAATGAGGATCGTGCCTCATTGTGATTGTTTCCGGTAGTCCGGATCGTTTAGTTTTTTGCACGTTCCAATATCTCCTGAGCGACCTTTTGATATTGCTGGGCTCCGATTGAAGATGCCGCAAAAGTGAAAATAGATTCTTTGTAGGCAGGACTCTCTTCGATTTTCACGCTTTTTGAAATCGTCGTCTTGAATACCTTGTCACCAAAAACATGTGAAATCCTGGACACAACATCCTTGGCAATATTGGTTCGATTATCATGCAAAGTAATAAGGACGCCGAGAATTTGAAGATTTGGATTTGCGACTTTGCGAACTTTATCGATTGTTTCGAGAAGGTCGTCAGTTCCCTCAAGACATAAAAAAGAAGATTGAATTGGAATCAAAAGATGAGTCGCCGCGACGAGGGAATTCAATGTGATCAAGCCGAGAGTGGGCGGCGTATCGATGAAGATAAAGTTGTAAAGCCCCCTCACCTGTTCAAGAACTTCTTTCAAGCGAAAGTGCCCGTCGATTTGCCCTAGGAGCGACGGCTCCAGTTTTGCCATCGATATCCGAGATATCGCAACATCCAATCCCGGGACTGTTGATTTCATAATGATGTCGGCAATGGGTATATTGGGGCTCATTAAAGCATCGTACAAAGAACTTGCGCACTTATCGGTGCCAACGACGAGAGACTTGGTGCTGTGAGCTTGAGAATCGGTGTCGACGAGAAGAACCCTTTTTCCATGAAAAGCTAACGCCGCGGCAATATTGACCGCAGTCGTCGTTTTCCCGACCCCGCCTTTTTGATTTGTTACTGCAACAACCACGTGGCCTCCATTCAAATTATCAATAAGATAAATCAAATGCATTTTAAAATGCAACCTAAATAATTGACACAGACATGTCGGCCGGCCGACAATTTGCGTAATTAATACATAACAAACACTATATAAGGTATGATGATTAAGGATTATTTTTTAACGGGCCATGTGAGCTGACTCAAGACAACAATGACTCGTCTGCGCTGTTGGAAGCAGTTCGCAGCAAGACAAGCACGGTTTTTGAATACAACATCCTCGATTTAAACAAAAATTCAGGCGTCGACACCCTCCGCCCCTTGCACCCGAAGCGATGTTGCGTTTTTTATCAAATAATCGAAATCGTTTTGCGGCAATGGATTTGGAGGACATATCGACTCGCAAATAATCCGGATTAAGTATCAAAAAACGATAGATAAAGTAATATTAAAGATATTTTTGAATAACGATTGATTTGGAGGGCTTCCTGGAATATCATTTTTCGGAATCAAAGTGGATAAGAATCTAGTATATATATTATAATCAACTACATAGCCAATATGCTCAAAGAAAATAGACTGATGGGCCTCTTTGATGCGACTTCTCTTGTCGTGGGGGCGGTGATCGGATCGGGAATTTTTCTGACATCCGGAATCATCGCCGATTATCTTCCCTCTTCCGGAATGATGCTCATCGCCTGGTTTGCCGCCGGACTCGTGACGATTCTGGGAGCTCTTTGTTATGGAGAATTGGGATCGATGTATCCGAGGGCCGGAGGGGCTTATGTCTATCTCAAGGAGGCGTTCGGGCCGGTACCCGCTTTTCTTTTCGGATGGACATTTTTTATCATTATCGGCGCGGCGGGAGTGGCTGCCATCGCGATGGGATTCGCGGAATATTTCGAATCTCTTGTTCCAATATTTACAGATGGCGAAAAAATCCTTGGAGTGAACGGACCTCAAGTTATCGCCGTCGCGGCGATTGTCGGTTTGTCTTTTTTTAATGTTTCGGGACTGCGCACAAGCTACCGGGGTCAAACATTTATTACAGTGATCCGCCTCGCGGTCTTGGGGGTCATGATAGCCGCAGGAATCATTTTCGGCCTGAAAACCGGAGGAAAAAACCTTCAGCCGGTCTTTCCTTCCGGAGGAAATTGGCCTTCTTTGACCGCCTGGGGAGCGGCTATCATTACCGCCCTCTGGTCATTCGACGGATGGTATTCGGTTGCCTGTACGGCTGAGGAAATCCGGAATCCGAAACGGAATGTGCCCCGGGCATTGGTTATGGGCACTGCTTTGGTCATGATCATCTATTTGGCCGTAAACCTTGTCTACGGATTGACGCTCCCTATAGAGGGGCTTCGAGGGACGATCCGGGTCGGCGAGGCGGCCTTTATCACGATGGCCGGCCCTTCCGCCGCCCCGGTCTTTTCGGCGGTTGTCGCCCTGACCATCTTCGGCTGCCTTTCCGCCAATATCTTCTATTGTGCCAGAGTTCCTTATGCCATGGCCCGCGACGGATTGTTTTTCCCCACCCTCGGCAGGCTGCATCCCCGAAAAGGGATCCCCGTCCGGGCTCTTTGGGCCCAAACAGCGGTTGCGGGCGTCTTGATCCTCACCGGTACATTCCAAAGGCTTGTCGATTATGTCCTGTTCGGCCTGGTCGCCTTTTTCGCCGCGACGGGTGCGGCGTTGATCGTCCTGCGTCGAAAAGAGCCCGGACGGGACCGGCCGTACAGACTGAGGCTCTATCCGTTCATCCCTCTCGCTTTTATTGCGGTCAATTCTGCAATTTTCATCGCCCTGGCCCTCGAACATCCGGGTCAGGCCGTGGTGGCTCTCCTGTTGATCTGCAGCGGCGGTCCGGCCTTTTTTATCTGGAATGCCCGCCGGAAAGTCAATCCGCCGGGCAACGAGGAAATACCCGGAGGTCAATGACATGTCCCCCCTCGTCTCGGTTTTATCATCCGGCCGGCGGATTTCATCCGATTCGGGCGAACTTCTCAGCGACCTCCTTGTCCGGGAAGGCATTCCCATCAACCTCTACTGCGGACGCCGGGGCGTTTGCGGGAAATGCTTCGTCGAAGTCCTTTCCGGAGACCTGCCTCAGGCAGATGAGCGCGAACGGACTCTGGCCAAGGCCAGGAATCTGGACCCTGGACGCTTCCGCCTGTCCTGTCGTATCGCCGTCAGGACGGATATGACGATCCGCATTCCGGACGCCGCCATGATCCCGAAAACCAGAATTCTCGCCGGGGGGGCGGGAAAGGACGTCATTCTCGATCCCACCGTCAGAAAAATTCCAGTCCGGCCGCGCCGGCCTGGTCTTCATTCTCCCCACGCCTTGATCGAGGGCTTGAAAACCGGACTCGGGCTTCCCGGCCTTCGCCTGTCGCCCGAAGCTCTCTTTTCCGCGGCCGCTGCGCTGTCCGGATCGCCGGACGAGGATCCCATGGTGACGGCCGTCCTGGGGTCCGGCGACGAGCTGCGCGGCGTCGAGCGGGGGGACACGTCTTCCCGCCTCTTTGGCCTGGCCCTTGACCTCGGGACGACGACCCTGGCCGCCGAACTGGTCGATCTCGGAACCGGTTCCGTCATCGCCACGGCCGTGGGACTCAACGGTCAAGCCGCTTTCGGGGCTGATGTCGTCAGCCGGATCAGTGCGGCCTTCCATGATCCTGTCCAGGCGGCCTCGCTTCGGAATACCGTGATCGCCTCGGCCAACGCGCTCTTGTCCGACCTGCAGGCGGCGGCCCGGATCGAACCGAATGAAATCTACGAAACGGTCATTGCCGGAAATACCGCGATGAGCCATTTCTTTCTCGGCCTCCCGGTCGACGGGCTGGCCGTCGCTCCATTCGCCGGTATTTTTGCCGTCGCCCCTCCCCTCCCCGCCGACCGGAGCGGCCTGCGCGTCAATCCTCTCGGCCGGGTCTACTTCGCTCCCAACCTCCAGAGCTTCGTCGGCGGCGACGTCACGGCCGGCGTCACGGCGACCGACCTGCCCTCCCGGCCCGGGACGGTTCTTTTCCTCGACCTGGGGACCAACGGCGAGCTCGTCCTCAAAACGGAGCGGGGCATGACTTCAACCTCGACCGCAGCCGGGCCGGCTTTCGAGGGAGCGTCCATCTCCTGCGGTCTGCCCGCCCAGGACGGGGCGATCGACCGGGCCATCCTGAATGAAGACGGCGGGATCGAGGTCGGCCTCATCGGCGAGGGAACCGCCCGCGGCGTCTGCGGGACAGGGCTGGTCGACTTGATGGCCGCTTTTCTTCGCCGGGGGGATCTCTCCCCCGACGGCAGGATTCTCCGTCCGGATAAACGCCTTCCGGTCGCGCCCGGCGTTTTTCTTACTCCGCAGGATGTCCGCGAGGTCCAATTGGCGGCGGCCGCAGTGAAAACCGGTATCAGGATGCTTCTTCAATCCGCCCGGCTCGACGTCTTCGACCTGGACGAAATCCTGGTCGCCGGAGCGTTTGGGGCCTATCTCAACATCGAAAACGCGGAGGCGATCGGACTTCTGCCCCGGCTTCCAGGGCGGGTCCGGTTTGTCGGCAACTCGTCGCTCGAAGGGGCCCGGGCCCTGCTGGTTTCAGGCCGGGAGAGGCTCCGGGCGGAGGGGCTGACCCGGATCATCACCCACCTGCCGCTCGCCCGCGACGCGGTTTTTGAGAACGTATTTATCGAGGCCCTGGCCTTCCGGGAGTGGCCGGAGAGTCCGGCTCAGGCCCAAAATCCAAAGGAGGATTCATGAACGCTGACCTTTTTTCGGCTATGGCCAGGGCCGTTGTCGACGGTGACGCAGCCGCCGCGGCTGAATTGGCCCAAAACGCCCTGGCCGGACATATTCCCCCGGCCGAAGCCCTCGACAAGGGATTCGTTCCCGGGATTCGGACCGTCGGCGGGCTCTGGGAAGATGGTGAGTATTTTTTACCGGAGCTGATCGCCTCGGCTGAGGCGATGAAGGCGGCCGCCGCCGTCCTTCGACCCGCCCTGGAAGCGGCCGGCTCGACCTCGGATGCTCCCGGGACGGTTGTCATTGGAACCATCGAGGGGGATATCCACGACATCGGGAAGAACCTGGTCTCGGCCATGTTGACGGCCAACGGATTCAAGGTCATCGACCTCGGGGCCGACGTCAAGCTTACGGTGTTTCTCGAAACCGCGGAAAGCGCCGGGGCCGATCTCATCTGCCTGTCGGCTCTGTTGACGACGACCATGCTCGGCCAGCGGCGGTTCATCGAACTGCTGGTCGAACGGGGACTCCGGAGCCGCTTCAAAGTCCTGGTCGGAGGCGCTCCGACGTCCCGAAAATGGGCCGAGGAGATCGGCGCCGATGGGTACGGCGAAAGCGCCCCTGCCGCCGTCAGGGAAGCCCTGGCTCTCTTGGGGAAGGTGTCGTCGTGATTGCCGGCCTTCGCCCCAAGTTTGACCTTCTCTCCCCCGCTCTGGTCGACCGCATTCTGGACGAGGCCTATTCGATCCTGGAACGGACCGGTGTTTTCTTTGAAAATCCCGAAGCCCGCTCCCTGTTCCGGGAGGCGGGCCAGGAGGCCGACGAAAAAACCCAGAGGGTCAGGCTCAGTCCCCGCCTGGTCGACCGATGCCTGGCCACGACTCCGGCGGCCTTCGACCTGTTCGACCGGCAGGGGGATATCTCCTGGCGCATTGGAGGCGATGAAGTCCATTTCGACCCCGGCTCATCCGGAACCCGGATTCTCGACCATATAACCGGGAGGGAACGCAAACCCCTAACGGCAGACCTGGTTTCCATCGCCCGGCTAACGGACGCCCTGACCCATCTTCATTTCCAGAGCACGGCTCTCGTGCCCTTCGATGTGCCCGGAGAGATCGCCGACGATTATCGCTTGTACCTCGCTCTCCTCTTCAGCGCCAAACCGGTCGTGACCGGAACGTTCCGCATCGCCGGCTTCGGGCCCATGAGAGACATGCTGGCCGCCGTCCGCGGCGGAGCCGAAAACCTGCGGGCCAAGCCTTTGGCCATTTTCGACGCCTGTCCTTCGCCGCCGCTTCGATGGAGCCGCCTGACGTCACAGAGCCTCATCGATTGCGCCCGGGCCGGGATTCCGTCCGAATTGATCTCAATGGGCATGACCGGGGCGACCTCTCCGGCGACAATCACCGGGACGCTGGTCCAGCATGTCGTCGAAAATCTGGCCGGCTTGTGCCTGGCCCAGATCGCCCGTCCCGGCGCTCCGGTGATTTTCGGCGGTTCACCCTCGAGCTTCGACATGCGCCGGGGAACGTGTCCGATGGGAGCGATGGAGACGATGATGATCGACTGCGCTTACGCCCAGCTCGGCAAGCGCCTTCGCCTGCCGACCCATGCCTACATGGCCCTCAGCGATGCCAAGACCAACGACGCCCAAGCCGGGTTCGAGACGGGGATCGGGGCGGTGCTGGCCGCCCTGGCCGGGATCAACGTCGTTTCAGGTCCGGGGATGATGGATTATGAGAGCACCATCAGCTTGGAGAAAATGGTGATCGACGATGAAATCTGCGCCCTGGCCTATCGGCTGATTTCCGGGATCGTTCCACGCGAGGACTCCTTGGCGGAACATCTATTCGAAGACTTTGGGCCGGAGACGGATTTCCTGAAGTCCGCCCATACCCGGAAATGGTACCGGGCCGAGCATCTTCTGCCCATCGTCGCCGACCGGGATCCTTACGATGCCTGGGAAGCCAAGGGAGGCCGGTCGATCGCCGACCGGGCCTCCGATCGGGTCAACGACCTGCTGGCGAAAAACACGCCGCCGCTTCCCGACCCGGCCTTAACCGATGAACTGAGACGAATCATGGCAGCCGACGCGGGGGCCAATGGGGTAACGGATTTGCCGGCCCTTCCTGTTTTTTAGCGAGAGGAGATCCGCCATGCCGAACCATGCTTCTTTTTTCCGGACCTTGAGACGGATTTCGGTCGTCGTCCCGGCTTCGGTTTTTCTCACCGTCCTGGTCTTCGTTCCGGTTGCGGGTCGGGACTCCCCCGCCCTCTCCGGCTTGGATCGCCTCGAAAAGCAGATCCGAAACGCGATCCGGGGCGCCGAAGGCGAGGTCGGCGTGTCCCTTCTTCATGTCGAGACGGGTCGCGAGCTGGCTGTCAACGGCGACACGCGCTTTCCCATGGCCTCGGCGTTCAAGGTGCCGGTCCTTGTCGAACTGCTGTATCAGGTCAAGGAGGGGAAATTCGGCCTGGATGAGGAAATCCGGGTGGGAAAAACCGACCAGCATATGGGCAGCGGCCTGCTCTCGGACCTGATCGCTCCCGGCATCGTTCTGTCCCTCCGAAACCTCGTCAACATGATGATGCTGATCAGCGACAACTCGGCCGCGGATATGCTCCTGTCCATGGTCGGACCGGCCAACATCAACGCCCGGCTGAAGACCTTGGGGATTGAGGGCCTTTCGGTCGACCGTCCCTGCCAGAAGCTGATCATGGACTACTTGGGGGTGGACTACGCCGTCTACGGGCATCTCCCCCTTGACGAAATCAGGACGGGGGGAGCTTGGACGGCTGAACAGAGAAAAGCAGCCGTCCTGGCGTTCACCGCCGACCCGCAGGACCAGTCCACTCCCCGGGCTATGACCACCCTCCTGGCCAAGATTTTTCGACGGGAGATCATCGACCCGGCCTCATGCGACATGATTCTCGGGATCATGAGGAATTGCCAGACCGGTCAAGCCCGGATTCCTGCTTTGCTGCCCCCGGGAACCCCGGTCGCTCATAAAACGGGGACGATCGCCGGCACGGTGAACGATTGCGGGATCATCGATCTGCCGGATGGACGGGGTCATGTCGTCTTGACGGTTTGGACGAAAAATTTCCTGGGAGAAACGGAAGCGGTCGAAGCGATCATCGCCGAGATTGCACGCTTCGCCTACGATTATTTTTATTTTGTCGACGGGTCGTCCGAACCCGTCAATCCTTGATCACGGCCGGAACCGGTATCGTTTCGGCCAGACCGGCTTTTTTCAAGGCCTCGTTCAACCGGGGAATGTCCGTTTTGATCAGTGCGTTGACCCGGTCCGCCAGGTCGGCGACCAGACGTTCCATGTCGCCGAGCATGTTCATCTGTTCGGCCGTCGGCCGAGAAGCCGACCACGGCAGGCCTGAACTGATTCCAACCAGAACCTGGTACGGCGTCCCTCCCCGAAGCGATTGCTTCCTGTCGGCCAGGTTGAGGATATCCTTGGGCAGGACGGACTCGGCCAAGGGGGCCAACACGGCCTTGAATGCCGCCAGCTCGCGGGAGGCTTCAGCCGCCGCATCCCCCGAGGCCTTGGCCGCGGCGGCTTCGACCTTGGGCAGCCGGTCGCGAAGGCTTCGGACCGCAGACACGGTCGCGGATAATTTTGCGGTTTGGCGGGACGCCCGGATGACGGCCCCGACCTGGGCTTCATGAACGGAGGGGTCGAATGGAATCCGTGGATCGGGAAGAAGAACGGCCTTCTGCTCGAGGTTGCGCCCGTCGACCGAAACGGTCAGGAAATATTCGCCCGGCGGGGCGACCGGGACCCCGTAGGAGGCCGCGTTCGAGGCGATCGCCTTGACCCCTTCGATTTCCGGAATATAGTACAGGTCCCAAGGCACCCGCTGAAGGCCGGCTGTTTTGGACAGCTTGAATTCGGCCATCAGGCGGCCCTTTGCGTTGTTGACCTTGACCTTCGGCTGTTCCTTGGGCGCGGTCTTGGAGTAATACGTCAGGCCGAATCCGGCCGGAGGGTTTTTCGCGGCATACGGCGGACGCGAAAACGACTCCCGGACCGACGAGAGGTGGGCCCGGATCGCAGGGCGGACACTGAAGAAATGGCCGGCGCTTTCCCAAACCGCCGGCGACATTTCCTGGAGGAATCCGATGTCGTCCATGATCCAGACGCCGCGGCCGTGAGTCCCGATGATCAGGTCGTTGTCCCGCGGATGGACTGCGATATCATGGACGGCGACGGTCGGCAGGTTGTTCTTCAGGGAGAACCAGCTTGTCCCGCCGTCGAGAGAAGCGAACACGCCGAATTCCGTCCCGGCGAACAGCAGGTTGCGGTTCCGGACATCCTCGCGGACGACATGGATCCAGCCGAAGGCCGGAAGGTTGGACGCGATCGATGTCCAGGTCCGTCCGAAATCGGCGGTCTTGTAAAGGTAGGCGCCCATGTCCCCCGTCCGATGGCCGTCGAAAGCGGCGTAGGCCGTTCCGGGGTCAAAATGGGACGCTTCGATCCTGGAACACCAGCTGCGGGCCGGAAGGCCCGGAATCGCTCCGGCCGTGTTGGTCCAGGTTTTCCCGTCATCCCGGGTGACCTGAATGTTGCCGTCGTCGGTCCCGACCCAGATCACTCCCGGCTTCACCGGCGATTCGGCGATCGTCGTGATTGTGCAGTGGCTTTCGGCCGCCGAGTTGTCGGGGGTGATCGGGCCGCCCGAGTCCTTCTGCTTCTCCGGGTCGTCGGTTGTCAGGTCGGGACTGGCTTTTTCCCAGGTCATCCCCCGGTCGGGCGAGCGGAGAAGAAACTGGGCTCCGCAATAGACGACCCGGGAGTCATGAGGGGAAAGGTGGATCGGCGAATTCCAGTTGTAACGGTACGGAGGCTCCGACAGCGGGGCCTGCGGCCGGACGGAGATCGCCTGATTGATCCGCCGGTCGAAGCGGGTGATCCCGTTGCCCTGGGAGTTGGAATAGATGATGTTTGGGTCCTTCGGGTCCGGCTGGACGAAGAACCCGTCCCCCCCGGCCAGAATGAACCAGTCTTCATTCCGTACGCCTCCGCCGTCAAAGGAGGCGCTCGGCCCACCCCAGGCATTGTTGTCCTGGAGGCCGCAATAAACATGGTAGGGCGTTCCGAAATCGTAGCCGACCTGGTAGACTTGGGCCGCGTCGATGCTCTGGACGGGGTCCCAGGTTCGTCCGCCGTCCCAGGAGATATCGATTCCGCCGTCGTTGCCTTCGATCAAGTGGAGGGGATTGGCCGGGTCGATCCAAAGGGAATGGTGGTCGGAATGGGTGCCCAGGCTGATGCCTTGAAAATGGGCCCCGCCGTCGCGCGAGACGCTCAAACCGGTGGCCAGCACGTAGACTGTCAAGTCGTCGGCTGGATCGATCCGGACCTGGCTGTAGTAAAACGGACGATTGGCGACCCGGTTGAAGATTTGCGTCGAACACATCCGCGTCCATGTTTCGCCCCGGTCCTCCGACCGGAACAGGGACCCGTCGATGGCCTCGACCAGAGCGTAGACGACTCCTGGGGAGGACCGCGATATATCGACGCCGATCCGTCCGAGAAGGCCCTCGGGAAGGCCCTTGGTCAGCTTCGTCCATGTCTCTCCACCGTCTTTGGACCGGTAGAGGCCGCTGCCTTTTCCGCCGCTCGAGAAAAACCAGGGCAGACGGCGGTGTTCGTAAGCGGCGGCGAACATGACGCGGCTGTCGGATGGATCGACGGCCAGGTCGGCGATTCCCGTATTCTCGTCGATGAAGAGGGTATTTTTCCAGGTTTTTCCCCCGTCGATCGTCTTAAAGACGCCGCGTTCCCTGTTCGGGCTCCAGAGCGTTCCCATGGCCGCGACGTGGACGATGTTGGGATCCCCCCGGTTGACCAGGATTCGGCTGATATGACGGGTTTCCTCGAGGCCCATGTTCGTCCAGGTCTTCCCCGCGTCTTCGGATTTGTAGACTCCGTCGCCGACGGTGACCGAATTACGACAGGTCGCCTCGCCCGTCCCGACCCAGACAATGTCCGGATGGCTTTGGGAAACGGCCAGGTCGCCGACCGAGACGGTCGCTTCCTTGTGAAACACCGGCGTCCAGCTCGTTCCGGCATTGATGGATTTCCAGACGCCGCCCGGTCCGAGCGCGGCGTAAACGATCCAGGGCTGGGACTCAACCGCCTCGATGTCTGTCGTCCGGCCGCCGGGAACGGCCGGGCCGAGCGCCCTCCAGGAGAAGGGTTTGAGCAGGTCGGTCATCTGGGCCGATGTTTGGGCCGAAGCCGAGGCGGCGAGGATGAAGAAGAGTCCTCTGAGCATGGTGCGCATCGATGATTTCTCCTTTGGGAAAACTCCCAGCCTGGATTATCCGTATGAATCATTATAGAATACGAAAAACATGAACTCGAGTTTTTCCGCTCCGCCTGATGGCGGATATTCAAGGAGGTTCGGATGAATCCATTTCGCCGCATTTCGAATGTGTCTCTCTGTCTTTTTATTGCCGGCGCCTTGACGGCGACCGGTCAGACGCCTGCAGCCAAGAAGGCCGCGGGTTTTCGGCTTCCGGCCGAGATCACCGGAGCGATGAACGTCCTGGCCGGGAAATACCCCGCCCTGGTCCGGATGGAGGTCATCGGCAAAAGCGCCGGCGGCCGGGATATTCCGATGCTGCGCCTGGCCGGCGCGGGGAAACCCGAAGGGCGTCCGGCCGTGCTCGTCGCGGCCAATGTCGAGGGCGGGCATGTCATCGGGACCGAAGCCGCCCTCCGCATGGCGGAAAAAATTCTGGATGGGTATGCCAAGGATCAAACGCTTCTCGATACCCGGACGGTTTTTATCGCTCCCCTGCTCAATCCCGACGGCATGGAGGCATATTTCGCCGCCGTCCGGACTGGACGATTCGGGAACGGCCGCTCAGTCGACGAGGACGCCGACGGGGCGATGGATGAGGATGGTTTCGAGGATTTGAACAAGGACGGAATGATCACCCGGATGCGGGTGAAGGATCCCGAAGGCAAATGGATTCCCGACCCCAAGGAGCCGAGGCTCCTTCGTCTGGCCGACCCGAAAAAGGCAGAAAAGGGTATTTTCAAAGTGTACACCGAGGGGACGGACAACGACGGCGACGGCCAATACAATGAAGACCCGCCCGGCGGCGTCCAACTCAATCGAAATTATCCCCACGATTTTGAATACTTTGTGAAAACAGCCGGCCTCTATCCGGTTTCCGAGCCGGAATCGATCGCCCTCTTGAACTTCATGGAAGTCCATCCGGAGATCGGGCTGGTCCTGAGTTTTTCATCGGAAAACACGATCCTCAACCAGCAGCAAACGGCCCAGGCCAAGGCCGGCGGCGACAAGGTCCGGGTTCCAAAAGACCTGGCCGGATATATCGGCTTGGAAGCCGACCGGGATTATTCCTTGAAGGAAATCGCCGCAGCAGCCAACGCCGCCGGTCTCGGCGGGGGCATGGAAATCACCGAGGAGATGATCGCCGGCTTCCTAGGCCAGGGTCCGGCCGTCCAGATCGACCAGGCCGACCAGCCGATGTTCGAGGCCGCAGCCAAGGATTACAAGGACATGCTGAAGACGGCCAAGATGGAGGGACTCGAAAAGCATGCCCGGGGCGTGGGCAAGGGATCGTTCGCCGCCTACGTCTATTTTCAATACGGCGTTCCCGTTTTTTCGGCCGACCTCTGGCAGGTACCCGAGGCGAAGAAGGAAGAACCCGCCGACAAGATCACGGCCGATAAGCTCAAGGAAATGACCGACGAGCAGTTCCTGGCCCTGGGCGAGGAGAAAATCGCCGCTTTCCTCAAGGACGTCGGCGCGCCCCCCAACATGACGGCCAAGGTCATCATGGAAGCGGTCAAGGGAGGCAAGCTGAAAACAGCCCAGATGGCCGAGATGCTGGCGAAAATGCCCAAGAAACCCGGGGCCGACGGCGAGGATCATCCCGACGCCTATAAGCTCAAGTGGTCCGACACGGCCCTGAAGGGAACCGGATTCGCCCCCTGGACGCCCTTCAAACATCCGCAGCTGGGGGATGTCGAAATCGGCGGTTTCGCCCCCGACTTCGGCCTCAATCCCCCGCCCGAGGAAATGGAGGGGGCCATCGCCGCCCATGTCGACTTTTACCTCAAGCTGATGGACAACCTTCCCGTCCTTGAGATCACAGGCCTCAAGGCGGAACCGCTCGGCGGAGATACCTACAAGCTGACCGCCCTGTTCTCCAACACGGGGAAATGGCCGACCTCGACCGCTCAGGGCCGAAGGGCTCGCACGGCCTGGCCGATCCGGGTCAGCTTGGTTCTGGACAAAGCCCAAACCCTCTTTTCCGGACAGCCGACGGTCTCGATCCCCCTCCTCTCAGGCGGGGAGACGAAGAAACTGGAATGGACAATTCGTGCGGCGAAGGGCTCGAACATTACGGTCAGGGCCTGGACGCCCAAGCTGGGGACGGTCGCTTCGACCGTCGTCATGAATTAAGGAGGCCGCACCATGAACAAGAAAACCTTCTTCACGACCATCGGGGCCGCAATGATCCTTTTGACCGGCCTCCTCGGGTTGCAACCCGGTTTACAGGCGGCTGAAAAGGTCACCCTGAGCTTCGATCACTGGTATGACAACGCGGCGATCGCCAAAGCGCTGATGGACCTGCAGGCCGCTTATCCGCAACTTTTAGCCGTAACCTCGATCGGCAAATCCGTCCAAGGCCGCGACATCTGGGCGGCCGTCATCAACAATCCCAAGACCGGGCCGGCCGACCGCAAGCCCGGCTACTATATCGACGGGAACATTCACGGAAACGAAATCCAGGGAGGCGAAGTCGCCCTTTACACGGTCAATTACCTGTTGAAGAATTACGGGAAGACGGAATTCGCGACCCGGCTTGTCGACCGGCTGGTTTTTTACGTCATTCCGACGATGAATCCCGACAGCCGCGATTTTTACATCCACCAGGCCGCCGACCCCAATTCTCCCAGGACGGGCTGGTTTCCGATCGACGACGACAGAGACGGCCTCAAAGACGAGGACCCGCCCGAGGACCTGGACGGCGACGGGTCGATCACGATGATGCGAAAACGCGACCCGCTCGGCCGCTGGAGGACCAGCCCCGACGATCCCCGCCTGATGGTCCCGGTCAAACCTGGGGAAAAGGGCGAATGGACCATGTTGGGCGAGGAAGGAATCGACAACGACGGCGACGGCCTGCTCAACGAGGACGGCCCCGGCTCATACGACATGAACCGCAATTTCGGTTACAACTGGCAGCCGGAGTATGTCCAGGGAGGAGCCGGTCCTTATCCGTTCCGCTGGCCGGAGACCAAGGCCGTCCGAGACTTCATCCTGGCCCATCCCAATATTTTGGGCGCCCAAAGCTACCATAACTTCGGCGGGATGATTCTCCGGGGGCCGGGAGCAAAAAACCTGGGCGATTACAACCCGGCCGACATCCGCGTTTTCGACGAAATCGCCAAGCGCGGGGAAAAGATCATCCCCGGATACACGTACACCGTCGTCTATCGGGACATGTACACGGTCTACGGCGGGACCATCGACTTCATGTACGCCAACCTGGGAATCTTCTGCTTTTCCAACGAGCTGGACACGGACCTTGTCGCCGAGATGAGCCCGAAAAAAGAGGGCGAAGACGAGGGCGTCATGGCCATGCTCGGACGGGAAGAGAACCTCGATGAGATGATTTTCCGGGACAACGTCGAAATGGGCGAACATTACACCGCCTGGAAATCCTACAAGCACCCGCTTTACGGCGACATCGAAATCGGAGGAGCCGGCAAGTTCAGCGCCCGAGTCCCTCCCCTCTTCAAGCTGGCCGAGACATGCCACCGCAACGCCGCCTTTTCTCTTTACCACGCCGACCAGATGCCGGTCGCAGCCTTTGAGGCCATCTCGGTGAAGAAACTCGAAGGCGGCGTCTTTCAGGTCGATGTCCACGTGACCAACGCCAAGATCACTCCGACCATTTCCGCCCAGGCCGTCAGCCAGAAACTCCACCGGCCCGACCGGATCGTCGTGGGCGGAAAGAACGCCGCCCTCCTGGCCGTCGGCGAGATACAGGATCGGTTCCTCGACCGGACCTTTCCGGTCAAATCGATCAAGAACACGTTCGATGTCGACGGAGGGGTTCCAGGGCGCGGCCGGCGGGAATTCCGGCTCCTGGTCAAAGGATCGGGAGCGGTCACTCTGACCTTCGAATCGCTGAAAGGCGGAACGGCCGAGAAGACGATCGAGCTGAAATAATCATAAAACGGCCGGGGAGAACGCCGTTCTCCCCGGCTCTTTCGTCATCGCACGGGGAATCTCTCCCGTCCCGGAATCCCAGGTCCCCTCGAGATCTACATCAGCTTGAGGGAAATCATGAATTCGTTCCGGCCTGAAAAGCCTTTTTCATAAGCTCGGGCATAACCGAATGAAAAAGTCGAATTCATCAGGGAAAACAGGACGATCCGGAAATCGAGCTGGGCCCCGAACCCGACCAGCTTCCGGCTGAAGGCCGAGTCGTCGAAATCGGTGATGATCCCCGAGGCGAAGACGGCCAGCCGGGCCCAGGTGCAGTAGAGGTCCATGAACCCGAATCGGCGGAAGGTCACTGGCGGAAGGGTCCATTCGATGGTCCCTTTGGCGAAGTTTCGGCCGCCCAACTCGTTGATGTCCAGGCCGGGGAAACTGTAGTATTCGCGGTATCGTTTTTCCGCAAGGTAATCGACCCAATTGTTTCCGAATCCGCCGAAGAAGAAACGGACGAAGTTGTTCTCCCGGTCGCCGAAAGACTGTCCGACGGCCGTCCTCAGCCAGATCGAGGAATGATTGACCGGCAGGGCCAGCCCGTAGTCGAACCGCCCGAAGATCCGGGGATAGAGCTTCCCGTTGACGTAGTTGGCCCGGGCAAACACATGCGCCCGGTAGCCTTTTTCCTCGTCGACCGCCCCGAGCGAGCGCCGGACGAAATTGTATTTCAGGCCGACCCGGGCCGAAAGCAGCTTGTCGTATGTCGCGTCGACGTTCTGGTAATCGGGCAACCGGTCGAGGCCGGCATAACCGGCAAGGCCGAACTCGAAGGTCAGGTTGCGGGGAGGGTCGTAGATCAGGTCCCGGGAATAATCGAGGCCGAGCGAATAGCCCTTCCGGCCGAACATCGTCGGGCCGAACAGGTCGTAAAAGTTGGCGTTGTTGTACGTCGCCGAGACCGTCCAGTTCCAGTAATGATAGACCAGCCCCAGGTGGAGCCGTTCCTTGGCCGGAAGGACGCTCGACGGGCTGTAGGACGCGGACACGTCGAATCCGTGGTACCGAAGGGCGTTTCGGAATTCCATCCGGACGCCCACGGCCAGGGTGTCCTTATAGCCCTCGAGAATCGGGTAGGCCGAATTCAATCCGATGTCACGGAACGAGCTGTAGGGGTCGATCGATTCGGTTAGGGATTCGATCGGGACGTCGGCCGGCGAGCCGGCCATCCAATCCTTGACCTCGGGGTATCGGTTGACCACTTCTTGGCCCAGGAAACGGACGGCGTTGACGTCCTGAAGGACTTTTTGTTCGATGAAACCGGGGAGGAACCCGTCCTTCGTATATTTGTAAACGAGGAGAGACCGGTCGTTGACGGGGAGCGGCCGGAAAAAGCCCGTTTCCGCGTTGCTCAAGACCTCCATCGTCTTTCGGGCCAGGTCGTAACGGAGAATGTTGGACACGCCGGTGTAATAGGAGGAGCCGTACAAGGCGGCGCCGTCCTCGGAAAAGCGAAAATCGGCCGGCGAGTCCGTCCCAAAATCATGGAGCTTTTCGGGCGAATAGGTACCCTTGAGCAGGTCGGCCGTGTTCATCCTGACGAGGGCTTGGTTTCCGGACACGTCGGAGACCGCCGCGGAGATCCAGGCTCCATCGGGCGACATATCGAGGCCGTACATATCCGTGTAGTAGTCGAACCCATACACGGCCGTCCAGTCGGTGTACGGAGGATCGATCCGGACGAGGGTCGACAGGCCGATATTGTGGCGAATGCCCCAGAGGCTCTTGTCGACCGGGTTGAAAACAAGGTCTCCGATCCGGGCGTCGGTCAGAAGCTTTTCCGACGTTCCGGAACCCAGGTGATAGACACGAATGTCCCGGTAGGTGCTGTTGTCCGTGGTGAAGAACAGGCGGCCGCCGGACCGGTCGAAAGCCAGGGAGCAGACCGAGTAGAGCGAGGCCCCCTTGATGTCGCAGAGGCGCTTCATTTCGCCCGTTCCGACGTCAAATTCGGCCAGATGGGCGACCTGTCCGGGATAATTGACTCCGGCGTACACCTTCCCCCTTTGGGCATCGTAGAATCCCCGGGACACGGAGCCCAAACGCCGGTCGGTCAGGGGCCGAAATTCGGTCACGGGGAATTTCCGGATGGTCTCCAGGTTTTCGGTCTGCCAGGTCCGTTCGGACTTCAGCCAATCGGACCATTCGTCCACCACCCGGCGGCCGAAGGTCTGCCTGAAGGAGGCCGAAAACGAGCTTTTGCTGTCTTTTTCCACGGAAACCCAATCGATGACTTTTTGCGGCCCGTATTTGACCGCCAGATGGGAAAAGAAGCGGGCGCCGTACATATAGGACAGGGCTCCGATTTGAAAATCGACCGCCGTTCCCTCGGATTCCAGGCTGAGGGCGTCGTACAGAACACCGTTTTCCAGGACCGCGGTCCGGAAGGCCATTTCATCATAGGCCCCCAAGGATCGGCCCAGTCCCCCGTTCATCCAAGTCTCCATGAAGACGGCGATCCCCTCCAGGTACCAGCGGGGCGAATACATTCTTGGGCTGGTCAAATAGGTGTAGAACATCGAGAGCGGATTTTCCTTGCTGGCTCCGACTTTTCCGAAAAAGATCTTTCGGAAAAACGGGGCCGAGCCGAAGGGCTTGTCCATGGTCACGACGTGGACGAGCTCGTGGTTCATGATCAGGCTCATCCGCTCGTAGCCCGACATCATGTCGTAGGCATGGTCGAAGGGCGAAAGCTCGAGAAAAACCAGGTTGCGGGGGACGGCCGTGGCCCCGCCGTTCCCCCAGTCGGCGAAATCCTCCACGAACACCGCCGTCCTTTCGGCCGGCCTGTAATTGAAGAATGTTTTGTAGTAGTCCATGGTGTTGACGAAGGACCGGGCCAGGTGCTGGACGACATACTCGTGGGCCTGGCTGTAGTAGACCAGGTTGAGGCCGGGGACTTTGAAGCTGAAAAGCGTCTGGCCGGAAAGGCCGGAGATCGACACCGCGAACATGGCCAGGAACACGAGGGGCGACGGGCGTCGGGGAGATCTCATGAAACCTCCTCCTCTCTCTCCTTGTGGAGTGATCTCAGAGTATCCGAGGCGGCGGGTATTTTCAAGAGGCGGGCCTGGATGATACACGGGAAAAAAAGCCCCCCGGAAGGAGCCCAAGTTCCCTCCGGGGGGTTGTTTACCCGACTCTCCGGGATTTTTATCTCATCCCGGAACGTCGCCCGTCGTCACCAGTAATTGGCGAAATCGCCGCTTTTGACCATGTTGGCGAAGTTGCCGTCCTTGACCAGGTTGGCGAAATTGGCGTCCTTCATGAGATTGGAGAAAGAGCCGTCCTTCATCAAGTTGGCGAAGTTGCCGTCCTTGACCAGGTTGGCGAAATTGCCGTCCTTCATCAGGTTGGTGAAGCTTCCGTCTTTGAGGAGGTTGGCAAAGCTTCCGTCTTTGACCAGGTTGGCGAAGTTGGCGTTATTGACCAGGCCGCGGAAGCTTTCGACCTTGACCAGGTTGGCGAAATTCCCGCCATTCACGAGGAGGATGAGGTTGGCGAATCCCCCGTTTTTCACCATGTTGGCCAGGCTGCCGTTCTTCATCAGGTTGGCGAAATTGGCGTCTTTCATCAGATTGGCGAAGGACGGGTCTTTGACCAGGTTGGCCAGCCCGGGGTCCTTTGTCAGGTTGGCGAAGTTCGCATTTTTTTGCAGATTGGCGAAATCCCCGTTCTTGACCGCGTTGGCGAAGTTTGAGTCTTTGGCCAAGTTGGCGAAGTTGGGATCCTTGACCAGGTTGGAAAAATTCGGATCTTTGACCAGGTTGGCGAAGGCGTCGTTTTTCAACAGGTTGGTGAAGCCCGAGTCTTTCGTCAAATTGGCGAAATCCCCGTTGTTCACGAGCCAGACGCAGTTGGCGAATCCGCCGCTTTTGAACAGGTTGGAGAAAGAATCGGATTTAAAGAGATTGGCGAAGTTTGAGTCCTTCATCAAGTTGGCGAAAGCCGGATCCTTGACCAGATTGGCGTAATTCGGATTGTTCTCGAGATTGGCGAAATCTCCGCCCTTGACCGCGTTGGCGAACGAAGGATCCTTGGCCAGGTTGGCGAAGCCGGGATCCTTCATCAAGTTGGCGAAATTGGCGTCATTGAGGAGATTGGAGAAATTCCCGTCTTTCAACAAATTGGCGAAGTCGGCATCCTTGAAGAGATTCGCGAAGTTGCCGTTTTTGACCAGGCTGGCGAAGTTCCCGTCCTTGACCAGGTTGGCGAAGTTCCCGTCCTTCATCAGGTTGGCGAAATTTCCATCCTGAATGAGAGGAATAAAATTCGCGCTCGGCCCGCCTTTCGTCAGATTTGCGAAATTTTCGTCCTTCACGAGGTTTGCGAAGGATGGATCCTTGACCAGGTTGGCGAAATCGGGCGTTTTGGCCCACCAGATGATGCTATTGGCGTACTCTCCGCTCTTGAAGAGATTGGCGAAATTCGCATCCTTCATGATGTTGGCGAACTCCGGCTTCGAGAAGAGATTCGCGAAGTCGCCGTTCTTGACCAGGTTGGCGTAATTCGGGTTGTTCTGGAGATTGGCGAAGTCGCCGTTCTTGACCGCATTGGCGAAGGCCGGGCCTTTGACCAGATTGGCGAAGCTTGGATCTTTGACCAGGTTGGCGAAGGAGGGATCCTTGGCCAGGTTGGCGAAATCGCCGTTCTTCACCAATTCGATGATGACATTCGCCTGCGGACCGCTTTTGAGGAAAGCGGCGAAATTCTCGTTTTTGATCAAATTCGCGAAGCCGGCGTCATTGAAGAGATTGGCGAAATCGCCGTTTTTCAACAGGTTCGCGAAATTCCCGTTTTTCACCAGGTTGGCAAAATTCGGGTCGTTCATCAGATTGGCGAACTCGGGCCGCAGGCAGGCATTGGAGAAATTCCCGCCCTGGATCAGGTTGGCGAAGTCCGGGTCCTTCATCAGGTTGGCAAAGCCTTCGTCCTTCACCAGGTTGGCGAATTCGGGCCGCAGCAGGAAATTGGCGAAGTCGCCGCTCTTGACCAGATTGGCCATCGACCCGTCCTTGAACAGCCCGGCGAAGTGTTCGTCCTTTACCAGGTTGGCGAAGTCCCCGTTCTTCAGCAAATTGGCGAAGTTCGGGTCCTCCATGGCCTTCTGGAAGCGGACGTTCCGGATCATATTCTGGACGTTCGGATCCTGGAGGATCCGGACGACATCCTCCTTGGTCAGGACCACATCCTTGGCCGTGACTCCACCGGCCCGGTGCCGGTCGGCCTTGGTAATGGTCCCGGCGACCTGGCCCTCGTCGGCCTTCTTCTTCAATACGCCGGGATTGAAAACAAACACCAGGCCGACGGCGATGACGACGATCGCCGCTCCGAACGAGAACATCTTCTGTTTTTGGGTCATGATTTCCTCCCTTGACCTTTGTTCATAGCGCTTATTTCTTTCCTTCGTTCATGCCGATTTGATGCTCTTTTCGGACCGGCCAGGCAAATGACCGGGAAAACAGCATTTCGCCGTCCGCGTTGGCCTGGACATCGAGGGCGGTCGGCGGATGACCCGGCGTCCGGAAGACGACGAGAAAGCCGTGAGAACCCGACACCCGCACGACGATTTTTCCGGGCATGATCTCGACGCCGCCGGTTTCGCCCGAAAGACGGCGTATGGTGTCGAACCGCATCTCCTCCGGGGAGAAACTCAGAGTGACGAGGACCTCCCTCTCCGTCAGGCCGCGCAGGCCGACGGCCAGCATGCGCTCGCCCCGGAGGACATCCACTGTTTGCTCGATTCCGGTCGACTCCCAGCCGGCCGTTTCCATAGGACTCAAGCTTTCGGCGTCCATGACGGTCCCGGCCAACTGACGGAGGTCCCATCCGGAATCCTTGACCACTCCGAACTTCGAAACCAGGAGAAGCCCCAGGCCCAGACCCAGGCCAAGGCAGAAAAACAGCGCATACTTCAACTTGATGGGTTCAAACAGGGGAGCCGGGATCCCCCTCTTTTTGACGAAATCGTTCTCGGGAATCCCCGGGCGCTGGAGAAAGGCCAGAATTTTCATCTTGAAAAACGGTCCGGGATCCGGGACGGGAGCGGTCCGCAGGAGTTCGATCGTTTCCGAGAGCTCGGCCGTATAGGTCTTGGCTTCGTTGTTACCGGCGAGGATTCGGGCCAAGGTTCGGCTTTCTTCGGCCGAATTGGTCCCATCCGATTCTTGGTTGATCAGGCGGATGATTTCGGCCTCAAGCATGGCGGAGTCCCCCGTCGCGGACGAGGATTTCCCTCAGCCGGTGTCGGGCTTCGAAAAGGCGGGATTTCACCTTGTGTTCCGGCATACCGAGCAGCTCCCCGATTTCCTTGTAGCTGAGCCCGTCAATACTCAAGGCGAGGAGAGCGCGCCGCCGGGGATGCAAGGACTCCATGGCCCGATTGATCCGGGCGTTCAATTCGCCGATCTCGCACAGGTCTTCGGGGTCGAGGACGGCGCTTTCCAAAACGGGCGGAGGAACACTCCGACGGTTCCTCTTTTCGACGAAATTCAGCGATTCGTTGACTGCGATCCGGTACAGCCAGCTGAAAAATTTGTGTCCGGGATCGTATGAAGACAGGCGGCTGAAGGCTTTGATGAAAACACCCTGGGCCACATCCCGGGCGTCCTCGGCGTTGCGTACGATACGGTAGGCCAAGCTCATCACCTGCTTCTGGTACCGGATAATGATCGATTCAAAGGCGTCCACATCTCCCTCCAGGCAATCGCGGACGGCTTGAAGGTCTCCTTGTTCATACATTATTACAGGCGATCGGCCCCGAAGTTGGATTTGGCCTGTTTTTGGCCCGTCGGGGGAATGACGAACGAACGAAGGAGGCAAGAATCCACACCGGGAAATCCTCCCTTCCTTCCCGGCCGGAAGGCTCTCTCCTCATGGTTGATGCCCCGAATATACGTTGTCCCAAAGGCGAATGTCAAGACGGCCGACCGGTCCTGAGCGCGGGCATAGTCTCTTGAGAACATCGGGGAAATGACATAGAATGCATATCGCTTTTCATGTGGATAACGATTGGACTAAAAATCCTGATCGGGTTTTTCCCGGTCTTGTTGTTTCTCCTGGCCTTGGTCTTCATGGACAGCTACAAACTGGTTCGGATGAAGGCGCTTCTTCCGGCCATCGCCGGCGGGGCGGCCGCAGCCGGGCTGAGCCTGCTTCTGAATTCCGGCCTGATCGGATTTTTCCAGGGGGATTTCGCTTTCTACTCCCGCTATGTCGCGCCCCTGGTCGAGGAATCGCTGAAAGCGGCCGTTCTGGTTTATTTTTTCCGGACCAACCGGGTCGGTTTCCTGGTCGATGCGGCGATCCTGGGATTCGCGGCCGGGGCCGGATTCTCGATCGTCGAGAACATGCATTTTCTCAAGGCGGCCGTCGGGGCGGACATCGTCGTTTGGGCGGTTCGTGGCCTGGGAACGGCGATGATGCACGGCGGAACGACGGCTGTCTTCGCCTTCCTGACTAAGGCTCTCTCCGACCGGCGGACAAAGAATCATCCCTGGCCGGCCGCGGTCCCCGGCCTGGCCCTGGCCTTCACCGTTCATTCCGCCTTCAACCATTTTTTGCTGCCGCCTGTTGCGGCTGCGGCTGTGATGATGGCCGTGCTTCCCCTGGTGGCCGTCAATGTCTTCATCGCCGGCGAGCGGAGCACCCGGAAATGGCTGGAAATCGGCTTCGATACCGATGTCGAACTTCTCGGGTTGATCAACGCCGGCCGGTTTTCCACCAGTAAAATCGGCCGTTACGTTCTTTCCCTGAAGGACCGCTTTTCCGGGGAAGTCATGGCCGACCTATTCTGTCTCATCCGGATCCATTTGGAGTTATCCATCGGCGCCAAGGGGATTCTTCTGATGCGGGAAGCCGGCCTACCGGTCGTCCAGAACCCCGGGTTCCGGGAGAAATTCAGAGAGTTGGAATACCTTCAGAAAAGCGTCGGCCCCACGGGAATGATGGCCGTTTCACCCATCCTCCACCGCAGCCGCCGGGATTTATGGGGGTTGCACATGCTGGGAGGACAATAACCCGGGTTCAGGACGTCAGGGCGTTCAAGGCCACGGCAACGATGGTGACATCATCGGGAGGGGGGGTGCCTCCGGCAAACACGCGGACGGCTTCCCGCATCCCCTCGACCATTTTTTGCGGGCTCGTTCCGAGACCGGAGTCGAGCGTCCGATTGATTCGGGATTCGGTGAATAGCTCCAGAGAGGCGTTGGTTGCCTCCGAAACGCCGTCTGAGAACAAAAAGACGGCTTCCCCCGGACGGAGGCGGCCGGTGGTTGTCGAGTAGCCGCATCCTTCCAGGATTCCGAGGAACGTCCCCGTCGGCCCGGGCAGCGTCCTGTAGAGTCCTGATCCATCCGAGACGAATGGGGGGGGGTGTCCGCCGTCCGCGTAGGCGATTTCCCCGGTCCGGAGGTTCAGGACCAGGAAAAAAACGGTCACGAACATCATCATCTCGTTATCCGGTATAAGGGCGGCGTTCAGGCGCCTTAAGACCTCTCCCGGGGAATGGCCGCGCATCGCCTCCGTCTTGAGAAGCGTTTTACAGATGGCCATGAACAGGGCGGCCGGAACTCCCTTGCCGGAAACGTCGCCGATGGCCACGCCGACGCGGTCGTCGTCGATGAGAAAAAAATCGTAAAAATCACCCCCGACCTCCTTGGCCGGCTCCATGAGGGCGAAAATCTCGAACTCCGGCCGGTTCGGGAACGGCGGGAAAACCCGGGGAAGCATCGCCGCCTGAATATCCCGGGCGATCCGCAACTCGCTTTGGATTCGCTCCTTGGCCTCCGTCTCAGCCTTGAGGTTTTCGATGAATCGCTGAACGCAAAGATGGACGATCTTGAAGGCCATGTCGGAGTCGCGGCTGAACAGGCGGGTGACCTCCTCCTTGTCGATCGAATAGACGACGCAATTCTCCTCGCAGAGGGCGGATGCGGTCCGGATGTGGAAGGGGGACAGAAGCCCCATTTCTCCGATGACATCGCCGGTCCGGACGATCTTTTCGATTTCAGGAAGCCGGATCGAACCGGAGGCGATGTAGAACATTTTTCCGGCCGGGTCGCCCTTCTGGAAAAGGACGCTTCCTTTCGCGTGGGTTTCCCTGGTCATTGTTTCGAGGGGAAATCCCGATTCGGACATCCCCTCCGCCGTCGGCCGGATGCGGGCGGCCGGGCCGCCGGGCCGGGGAACAAACACCAGGGTCAGGATGTTTTTCCCGCCTTCCCGCCGCCAAATCGTTTCCTCGGTCAGCTGGTCGATGAAATAAATTCCCAGGCCTCCGACCTTGCGCTCCTCGAGCCCGGACCGAAGGTCCGGAGCGGCCTTCGAACGGGGATCGAAGGGAACACCCCTGTCCTCGATGTCGATTTCGACCCGACCGGCGACGGTCCCTGTGCGCCATCGGACCTCGATTTCCCCGGATGCTTGGGGGTAGGCGTGGTGAATGATATTGACGACGGCTTCCTCGACGGCCAGCTGGATTTCCTTGATTTGGAGCGGGGAAAAGCCGTCTTCACGGCCTCGGACCTCAACGAAATCGAGGTACTGTTCCAGGTATTCGAGACGGGCGGGCAAACGCAGCGGAAGCATCGGTGCCTCCCCTGTTTTCGGAGACTCAGAACCGGCCGTGGGCCGACTCGACCGAATCCTCGACGGCAAAGACTGAGCCGAACCCGGAAATGGTGAACACTTCCTTGACGACATCCTTGACGCAGGCGATGACAACCTTGCCTTTCTTCGCCGAGAGCTTCTTGCCAAGGATCAGGAGGCTTCGGAGGCCGGCACTGCTGATGTACTCCAGCCCGGTGAAGTTCAAGATGAAATTCGCCTCCCCGGCGGACAACCACTCGTCGCATTTGCGGTCGAATTCCTGCGAGGAGACGGCGTCCATCCGGCCTTCCACGGCGACCACAAGACGCCCATTTTCGTTTTTTCCTTCGATTTTCATGTCCCTTCCTCGGGCCGAGATTATCGGGCGGCCGCGGATGTCCGTGCCCGGGCCGTCCCGCACGGATTCTATCTTCGGTTGGCGTCTTGTGTCAACATGACGTCCGCCGTCCTGATGCCTTTGCTGATGAGCCCCGTCCCCAGCGCCCTCTCCAGGTTGGCCAGCGAGAGCCGGTAGTCGATCATGGCTTTGAGTTCGGCGCTCTTGGCCCCGGCCAGGTCGCGTTGCTGCCAGAGAAACAGATAATTTGTCGTCAGCCCAACCTTGAGTTTTTTCTCCTCGGCTGCCAGCTTCCTTTCGGAGAGCTCCCGAGCTGCCCGGTAGGCCTGGACCCGCCGATAGTCGGTTTCGAGCGTTTTCACCGCGCTCCGGATCTCCAGGAAAATCTGCTGCCGGGCATTCTCGACCTGGAGAAGGGCCTTATCGTAACTCAGCCGGGCGGCGGCAAAATGCTCTTTAGTCAAATAGTTCGCCAAGGGGATGCTGAGGCTCAATCCGATCGAATAATTCTTGTAAAGGAAGCGGAACGCGTCGCGCAGCGACTCCGAGGCCCCCCCCGGAATCACCCCGGTGACAATGCCGCTAAGCGCGTTTCCGTCCTGATAGAGGATCTGGGTTCCAGACACTCCCGGGCTCCAATATTGCACGGACAGGCGCAGGTCGGGCAGGAGTTGATTGCGGGCATAATCATATTGGAGGGACTGGTTGGCCAGGTTCAACCGGTAGATCGCCAAATCCGGCCGGTGAGCCAGGGCCAGGGAGAGGCATTCCTCGAGAACCACGGCCCGGGCCTCGGCCGCCGGTTTTTCCAGGGGGATCACCCGGCCGACCTTGAGGGCGCCCTCCCCCGCAGGGAAGTTGATGAGGGTGAGAAGACGGTCCTGCAGGAGAGACACCTGGTTTTCAGCGGCCAGGATGTCGGCCTCCCTGGTCGCCACTTCGGCCTCGGCGTTGAGGATCTCGATCGGGGCGATCGTTCCGACTTCGACTTCCCGGCGGTTCTTCGTCAGCAGATCCCGGGCCAGGTCGAGCGACTGGCGGTGGACATTGAGGGATTCAACGGCAAAGACCAGGCTCCAGTAAGCTGATTCGACCCGGTAGACCAGGTCGAGGAGGACGGATTCAAATTGAGTTTCTGAAATCTGGAGGTTGTTCCGGGCGATGACGATGCTCCGGCGGTTGAGCTCCAGGCCGAAGCCCCTGAGCAGGGGCTGGGAAAACGAGAACGACAGGGTGCTGCCGAAGCGCGGGTTGATCGTCTGGAAGCTCCGATTGCTCTCGCTCCTGTAGGAAGAGACGGATGCGCTCAATTGCCCGCCCGTCGGCAACGGCTGGGTGATCGAAGCCGCATAGTTCTTGTCCAGGGAGGAAACGACGGCGGCCGCCTCGATATAGGAATAGGAGGCGGAGCTCGTATCCGCCGAACTGAAGCCGAAGCTGAGCGCAGGGACGAATTTCTCCTTGGCGAACCGATAGTTCATTTCGCTGAGCCGGGGATTGATCACTTCCACGGCCACCCCGAGGTTGTGTTTCAGGGCGGCCAGGATGCAGGAATCCAGGGTCATCGGAAGGTCCCTTTCCTGGCCGGCAATGGCGCCGGCTCGGGCCAGAGCCAGGATGATCCCGGCGGTCAAAACGAAACGTACGGCTGTTTGGAGCTTCATGCCAAGCCTTCCTCCCAGGCCCCCGGAGGATGTCACTTGAGGATGATTTTCGGGGCCTTTTCGAATCGATCATAGGATGAAACGATCACCCGGTCCCCGGACTTCAGGCCGTCGAGAATCTCGACGGCTTCGGCATTGCGCCGTCCGGTCCGGATCGGGGTTCGGACGGCAGAGCGGCCCTCCGGATCGAGCCGGAAGACCCAGGTTCCGTCTGTGGTTTTGAGGTATTCGCCGGTCTCGAGGGTGAGGACATCCGCTTGTTCGCCCAGGTCGAGCTCGACATGCAGCGTCTGACCCCGCTTGATCGTTCGAGGACGCTCGCCCATGAATTCGAACTCGGCCTCGAACCGGCCGTTCTTGACCTCCGGAAAGATTTTTTTCAAGACCAGCTGGTACCGGCTGCCGTCCAGGTCGAAGGTCCCGTTTTCCCGAACCGCCACCCGACCCATCATGGCTTCCTCGATGAACGCCGTGGCCTTGAAACCCTGGAAGGAATCGATCTGGCCCAGGCGTTCGCCGGCGCCCTTGGATTGGCCCAGCTCGGCCGAAAGCGAGGTGATTTGACCTGGAACCGAGGCTTTCACCGTCAGGTTGTCCAGGCGGCGGCGGGCGGCTTCCAGGTTCGTCTCGAGCCGGCGGAGTCCTTCCTCAGCGTCCTGGAGTTGGCCGTTGCGCAGGGCCAGGTCGCTTTTCTGGCTCTTTTCGATCAGTTCCTTCCGCTTGCGGAGGTATTCAAACTGGTCGCGGGCTTTCTCGAATTCGTGCTTGGAGATCAGATTGTCCTTGTCCAGCTCCTGGTATCGTTCGTAGAGTTTTTTCTGCTGCTGGAGGTCGTTGTCGATATCCGACAGTTGCTGGGTGAGCTGGAGCTTGTATTGGTCCAGGGCGAGACGGGTGTTGCGGATGGCGTTGGCTTGCTGGAGGACCTCGGCTTCCCGGGACATGATCTCCATCTCCAGGGAGGGGTTGTCCAGCAGAAGGATGGGATCGCCCTCTTTGACCACGGAACCGACATCGACATATTTCTTTTCGACCCTCCCGGCTTCCAGGGAATCCAGGTAGACAGTCTGGAGCGGCTGGATCGTCGCCTCGACCGAAAGCCTGTCGCGGAACGTTCCCACTTGAACTTGGCCGATCGCAACCTGGGTTGATTCCAGAGTCGGGATTTCCGAAGGCCGAAACATGCGCTGAAACACCGCGACGGCCAGCAGGACGATCAAGACGGCGATCAGTCCGAGTTCGACGATCTTGAGTGCCCGCCACTGATGTTTGGGGACAATCGGCGTCTCCGGCATTTGTTCATTTCTCCGGGTCAAGTCAGTTCGAATTCATCTCCGTATCGAGGAACGACCGTCTTCCAGCCGTCTTTTTTCAGCTCTTCAGCAAGGCTGAGGGATGCACCCTCTTCTCCGTGGCAGAGGAAGAGCCGGCGGGGACGACGCTCGAAACCCCGAAGCCACCGCAGAAGCTCGTTCTTCCCGGCATGGGCGGAAAAGCCCCCGATCCGGACGATCCTGGCTCGGACCGGCAACGTTTCGCCCAGAATCCGAACTTCCTGTGCTCCGTCGAGGATGGTCCGGCCCAGGGTTCCCTGGGCTTGGAATCCGACAAACAGCACGGTTGTTTCCGGCCGGCCGATGGTCTGCTTCAAATGGTGCTTGATCCGGCCTCCGGTGACCATGCCCGACCCGGCCAGAATAACAGCCGGCCCGGCGACGGCGTTGATGGCTTTCGAGTCCGCGGCCGTCGGGGTCGGGCGAAGTCCGGGAAATTCGAACAGACGATGTCCCGACCGCAGGATCTTCCCGGCTTCCTCGTCCATGTAGGATGGATACCGGGTGAACACCTGGGTGACCTCGACGGCCATCGGGCTGTCGAGAAACACCGGGATGTTCGGAATCCGTCCGGCCCGCCGCAGGATTCCGAGGATATAGAGGAGTTCCTGGGCCCGCTCCATGGCGAAAACGGGAACGACGACCTTCCCTCCCCGTCCGGCGGTTTCTCCGATGATCCGGGCCAGGATCTCATCGACCGGGGCTTCGTCGTCGTGCTCCCTGTCGCCGTAGGTCGATTCCATGACGAGATAGTCGGTCCCGATGTGTCGAGCGGGGTCGCGGACCAGTGGGTTGTCGTACCGTCCGATGTCCCCGGAGAAGAGAATGCGGCGAACGTCAGACCCCTCCCCTGCTTCCACCTCGATCATGGCCGAGCCGAGAATATGACCGGCGTCGTGGAAGGTGACGGACGTCCGCCGGCCGACGGCGATGCGTTTGCCATAAGCCACGGGCTCGAACAGAGGCAGCGATTCCTCGGCGTCGGCGATGGTGTAGAGCGGAATTTCCGGATGAGGCCCGGTGCGGCCCTCCTTGGCGTGCCGCTTTTTCTTAAAGGCCGCGTCCTCCTCCTGGATATGGGCGGAATCAAGGAGGATGATCCGGGCCAGCTCGACGGTGGGTGCCGTGGCCAGGATCCTGCCCTTGAAGCCGTCGGCCGCCAGACGCGGGATGTAGCCGCAATGGTCAAGATGGGCATGAGTCAGGAGAACGGCTTCGATGTCCCCCGGAGGGACCGGGAAGCGGTCCCAGTTTCGATGGAGGAGCGCCCGTTCCTGGTAGAGACCGCAATCGACCAAGAGAAGCCGGTCATCCGTTTCCAGGAGGAATTTAGAGCCCGTGACCTGCCGTGAGGCACCGAGGAATCGGATGTTCATCATGATGGACCTCAGCCTCACCGGGGACAAATCGAAGGATGTTTCTGGAGCGCGTCGTCCCAGCTTTTCAGCCGGGGGAAATACATGAAAAACAGGAACAGGGAAACGAAAAGGAGGATGTAGAAGTCGCGGTTGTATCCGGCCAGGAAGAATAAGGCCAGGCCGAGGAGAGCCGGCGTTTCGGCCAGGACCAGAACCACCGCGTTCATGCGGGACAGAACGGCCAGGGCGGCGTTCGGTTCGGCGGCCTCGGCCGCTTTCCTTGCCATCCGGTAGTGAACGAACCGAAGGATCAAGACGCAGACGACAGCCAGGCCGAAGACGGCATAACGGAGCACGGGTCGGGACCCCTCCGGGAGGGATTCGGATAAGACGCCGAGAAACGGGCGGAACCTGGACCGGACGAATTCCACCAAGGCAAGATAGAAGGCCAAGCCGGCGATCATCCCGGCCCCGATGATCAAGGCGGTCCGGAAGGCGCGGCGGTAATCGGCGAGAAAATCGGGTGCGTTCAACCGGTTTAGAACGGTCATTTCGGTCCTCTCTTTCCGGGCCGGGACGGCGGGATTTCCGTCCAGGTAGGGTCCATTTTATCACAAAACTCAAGGCCTGGGACGCGGATTTAACCGCGCCGCGGGCCGGGTCTCAATCGACGTGAAGGAGCAAGCCTTTGAGATAGTCTCCTTCCGGGTGGAACATGTTGACCGGATGGTCGGGAGACTGCCGATGGCGTCCGCAAATGCGGACGCGGCGGCCGGCCTCCCCCGCGGCTTGGAAAATGACCTGGCGAAAGAGCTTTTCGTCCACGAAATACGAACAGGAGAACGTCAGGACCAGTGAAGCCGGAGGGCAGCCCTTGAAGACGATCCGGTGAAGATCCTTGTATCCGCGGCAGGCGGCGATCACCTCGCCCTTGCGCTTGGCGAAGGCGGGAGGGTCAAGGATGAAGAAGTCGTAATCCAAAGGATGGTTGCGGAGGACGTCGAAAGCGTCGCCGGTGATCAGGGCGTTCTTTGACCGGTCAAGTCCGTTGAGGGTCATGTTTCTGCCGGCCAGTTCGACGGCCGGGGCGGACGCATCGAGACTGGCCGCGGAAACCGCCCCTCCGGCCAGGGCGGCGACGGAGAATCCTCCGGTATAGCAAAAGGCGTTGAGCACATTCCGGCCGCGGGCCAGCTCGCGGACCATTTCACGGTTGGACCGCTGGTCGAGGTAGAATCCGGTTTTCTGGGAGGCGGCCGGACGAACAATGAAGCGGAGGTCCTTCTCCCGGATGACGATCTCTTCGACCGGCCGCCCGCGCAGAAGGCCGTCAAACGGCGGCAAGCCTTCCTCTTTGCGAGAAGGCAGGTTCGATTTTTCCCAGATCGTTTCGGCTCCGACCTCCCTCTCCAGAATCTCCAGGATCAGCGGTTTGAGGCGCTCTGTTCCCAGGGTTGAGACCTGGATGACAAGGACGGGGCCGTACCGGTCGACGATCAGACCGGGAATCCCGTCGCCTTCTCCGTTGACCAGCCGGTATGCGTCGGTCGAATCGCCGAGCAGCCGGGACCGAAGGGCTGCCGCCCGGATGATATTCTCGGCCAGAGCGTTTTCCGGAGGCGATTCATCGAAGGTCAGCATTCGGCCGAGGATCGAGGAGCGCCGGTTGAAGTATCCAAACCCGAGAAATCCGCCCCCGGCGTCCCGAACGGCCAGGATATCCCCGTCCTCGAATTCGGGCAGCCGGGCGACCGCCCCGGAAAAAATCCAGTGATGGCGGTTTCTGACGGCCTTGTCCTTGCCGGGCCGGAGTACAACCGATGGAATCATTGGCGCCCCCCCCCGCTTCGAAGAAGGGCGACAAACGGCCGGTCGGCCGGGGCGAATGAGAATCGGTCGAGATCGGACGGTTCGACCCAGCGGGCTTCGGCATGCTCTCGAAGGATGAACGCGCAGGATGAGCGAAGGCCGGCGGAAAAAACGATCAGTTCGATCCCCATGGACGCATCGCCGGACCGGGACGACCCCAGACGTTCTCCGACCTGGATGTCCAAACCCAGCTCTTCATCGATTTCCCTTCGAAGCCCTTCCTCGAGCGTTTCCCCCGTCTCTGTTTTTCCCCCGGGGAACTCCCACAAGCCGCCGTACAATCCGCCTTCGCGGCGCCGGCAGATGAGGATTCGTCCAGCGTCCCAAATCACCGCGGCGGTCACCTCGATCCTCATCGCCCGGCCATCTTACCGATTCAATCCCGGTTTGGCAAGGAGGCGGAAGGAGCGTATCATGGGCGGGAATGAAGATCGCGTTCGTCGTTTCCGAGGCGGTTCCCTACGTCAAGACCGGGGGGTTGGCCGACGTGGCCGCTGCGCTTCCCCGAGCCCTTATCCGGGCCGGGCATGAGGTGCTCCTGGTCATTCCCCTCTACCGGATCATTCGGGACAGGGTCGGGCCCCTCTCCCTTCGGGCCGCGGCAGGCACGGGTCTACCGGCTGTCTTCGAGGATCGCGGCGCTGATGTTCCGGCCTTGTTTCTGGAGAACGAGACCTGGTTCGGCCGTGGTCATCTCTACGGAACGTCCGCGGGCGAGGACCCGCAGAACGGCGACCGCTTCGCCTGGTTCTGCCGGGCCGCTCTCCTGACGATGCGGCGTCTCGGGTTCAATCCCGAGATCGTCCACCTCCATGACTGGCAGAGCGCGGCGGCCGCTGTGTACCTGCGGTTCGTCTTCGACCGGGACCCGGTTTTCCGGGACGTCCGGTCCGTTTTCACCATCCATAACCTGGCCTATCAAGGCCTCGGCGACCCCGGGCTCCTCGACCGGGCCGGATGGCCCGAGGATCTTTTCCGGACAGAGGAGATGGAGTTCCACGGCCGGGTGAGCTTATTGAAGGCCGGGATTCTGTACGCCGATGCGGTCACGACGGTCAGCCCACGGTACGCCCGGGAGATCCAAACTCCGGAGTTCGGCTGCGGCTTGGACGGCTTGCTCCGGGCTCGTGGCCCGCGGCTGAAAGGGATCCTCAATGGAATTGACGAGGATTCGTGGAACCCCCAAACAGACCCGGAGATCGCCCGCCGATTCGGTCCGGACGACCTCTCGGGAAAGATGGACTGCAAGACCGACCTCCTGGCGGCATTCGGAATGGCCGGCCCCGCCGATGAACCGGTCATCGGCCTGGTTTCCCGGCTGGCCGGCCAGAAGGGCCTCGACCTCGCCGCCGAGGCAGTCGATGACCTCGTTTCCCTCGGCGTCCGGCTGGTCGTCCTCGGCGAAGGCGAGGCTCCCATCGAACGGCTTCTTCGATCCGCCCGGAAACGGCATCCCGGAACAATCGGGTTGAAAATCGGCTATGACGACCGGCTGGCAAGAAAAATCTTTGCCGGAAGCGACCTCTTCCTGATCCCTTCACGCTACGAGCCCTGCGGCCTGACCCAGATGTATGCCCAAAGATACGGCTCGATCCCCGTCGTCCGGGCGGTTGGGGGGTTGGACGACACGGTGGATGAATACCAGCCGGAGACAGGAGAGGGAACGGGATTCAAATTCGATGAAGCCACGCCGGCCGCTCTTACCGGCGCCGTACGCCGGGCTCTGAAGGCCTGGAGCAATTCGGCCGCCCTGAGAACGCTCCGGCGAAAGGGCATGACCCGGGATTTTTCCTGGAAACGGCCGGCCGAGGCTTACGCGGAGCTTTACCGGTCCCTTCGATGAGACTGACAAACGGCTTAAAAGAGCTTGATCTTGAATCCAAGCGCCGCCGTAAATCCGGTCAGGCCGAGTCGGGCAGGCCTGACATTCGTCACCTCGGAATCCGCAACGGGTTCTTCTTCGCCGAAGATGATCTGGTCATAGACCAGGCCGCCGGTGTTCCATTCGTAGAACCAGATCTGTCCACCGGAACCGGTCGTTTTCTGGTTTTCGAAGATATCCCCGGCTAGGGTTTCCGACCAATCCCCGGTGAAACCCGAAACCGATGCCACCCGGCCGGAGAGAGCGAGGAGTATGGAGAACTTCGGGTCGATCACCCATTCTACATTCAGGCCGCCCTGGACCCCGAAGCCAGCTTTCGAAGCGTTGAAATCGTAGACTCCGCTCCCGTTGAAACCAAGGACGCTGAAATCCTGGCGGTAGGAGAAGTCCAGGCCGGTGAGATAGACGCCCGCTCCGGCATAAAGGTCGAGGCTGACCGGTCCGAACCAGGGGAAGGAATAATGGAGGTTGGCGGTGATCGGGATGACCTTGTACTTCGGAGTGACGGTTTCCCGGACATCGATCAACCCCAAGATCGGATAGGAGGCCTGGGTTTGTTTCATGTGCTCGAAGTACCCGGCTCCGATTCCCAGGGCGAAATGATCGGTGAAATGATAGAGCAATTCCCCGTTGACCTGAAAACCCCAGATGGGTGAGGCCAGCTCCCCTTCGGCCCCGAACTCGTCGAGGAGGAAGGCGCTCTGTCCCTTGAGGCCCCGGGTGATGTCTCCCCCGGCGGCGTAATTGAGGCCTCCGGACAGATGGAAGCTCACCCTGGTCTCGGCCGCGGAAACCGCGACGAGAACCGGGATCAAGAGGAGGGGAAGGAGAATGCGTTTCATGTGGGATTCCTTTCTCGGACTAAGATAAAGGGAATCAGGGCGAAAATCAACTGCGGCGAAGGGACGCAGCCGCTTGCTCGGGAAGCACCGGATTGATGAAACAACCCGTCCCCCACTCGAATCCCGCGACCGCTCCCAGGACGGGAAGGATTTCAAAGCGCCAATGGACGAACCTGGAAACATGTTGGTCGTTCTCGTCTCCGGTCCGCAGGACCGGGGCCTGGCGGAGAACGAGATGGTATGACGGGTCGCCGGCCGAAACCCGAAGCCGACGGAGCACCTCCCGCATCGTCCGGGCCAGGGGGATAATCTCTCCGTCGGAGATGTCGGAGAATGACGCGGCGTGGCGGCGGGGCAGGATGTGTGTTTCGTACGAGAAGCGCGAGGCGAACGGCGCCAGGGCGACGAATTCTCGGCCGGCCCAAACCAGGCGAGGGCCGGGTTCCTCGTCGGCGATGAACCGGCAGGCGAAACAGGCGCCGGCGGATATTCCCCTGCGGACCATGAACGCCGCTTCCGCCGCGACCTGGCCGGGCACGACGGGCAAGGCCAGAATCTGGGTGTGAGGGTGGCAAAGCGAAGCCCCGGCTTCGCCGCCCTTATTTTTAAAAAGCTGGATGTAGGCGATGGACGGGTCTTTTTCGATAATCCGAAGACGGTCGCGGGAGAGGGCCAGGACTTCGCCGAGATGATCAACCGGCAGGTCGGCCCAATCACGGTCATGGTCCGGTCCGTCGATGACGACCTCGTGGATGCCCAGGCCGGCCCTGGACGGTCCGCTCTCTTCTGCGGCTGTGGAAAAGAGCGGCGCGGTCGGGCGGTTCAAGGCGGGATACTTGTTGGGGACAACCCGGATCCGCCAGCCGGGTGAATCGGGAACGGACTCATTGTCCCGAAGGGACGCGACTTCCGGAGGCGTCTCCCCTTCCCGTCCCGGACAGAACGGGCAGGAATCCCGGGAACAGTCCGGCGCCGCCGCCGCTTTTTGAGCCTTGAAATCATTCGGCCTTGCGGTCCGGCCCGGCGCGAACAGAACCCAATGGCCGCCGGTTTCATCGAATCGGATCTCGTTTGCCGAACCGGGTGGTTCCAAGAAGTTGCGTTCAGAAGGCATCGGACTCCCCTGCTTCGAAAACGAACCCGGTCCGTTCGCCCCGGCCGAGCTCGACCTCCCGGAACCAGACCAGACGGAACCCTTGGTGAATCGTGTCGAAGCCCTTTTCCGATTGGGAGAGCGTGAGGAGAGGGTGAATTCGGAGCGCGGCATCGGACGGGCCGGCCAGGAGGAAGGCGCCGCGGCAGAGGCTGACCAGGCTTCCCCGGGCCTCCATTTCCTCCGGAAGCTGGTAGAGATTCCATTCCACGGCCGTAATGAAATGCATCCGTTCGTTCCCGTCGTTGCGGATATCGATTTCGACCCGAAACTTCCGGTCGAGGGGGATGAATTCCTTGGTCAGGGTGACCCGGCCGGATTGACGGAAGACCAGACGCTCACCTTTGATTTCGGCCGGGCCGAGTCCGCCGGCGATGTCTCCCCGGCCCTCAGCCTCACCGGAAGCGATCGCGGCCGGGTCGGTCTTCGGGTCATGAAAACGGACTACGGCCGACCTCAAGGGTCCGCGGTCCGGAACAATCAAACGTTCGGTCCCGGGCGGAAGGACTTTGGCGATCTCGTGGATGCTCCTCCCCTCCCCGGATTCATCCATGGGTTCGGATCCGGCGATCAAGTGATATGACTCACGTCTTCGGGCCAGGACGTCGGACAAGTTCCGATAAAGCCGGAAGGAATCGAGTTCGGCCAATACTCCACCGTTCTCCTGTTCAACCCAGACCCCCAGGGACCCGTTTCTCCAAGCGTATTCATCCCGCCCGTCCAGGTCCCAATCACCGGCCGTCCATCCCGACGGAGCGGGGCACATGGCTTCGGCCTTCAGAAGATGTTCCCAGGCCGCTTCCCGGAGATGCGGAAGGTACAGGCCGCCGAAAACGCCGTGCCAATAGGGGTCGTTGCCCTGGCCGCGGTAAAGCTCAGAAACGGCGGCCGGCAAACCGTGGGACCGCACTGCCCGGGAGATTCCCAGCATCCGGTCGCGAAGGCGGCGGCTTTCCGGATATTTCCGGAAAAAATCAAGAAAGGAACCGGCCCTGAGAAATCCGCGGGCCTCGGCCTCAGGGATAGAGGATTTCAACCGCCGGAAGCGGCTCTCGTCCTCCGGTTCGAGAACCCATTCCGTCATTTCTTCATAGCTGGCCGGCGGAGGATAAATCCGGGCGGCGGGCGCGCCGCTCGAGACGGCTTCGCCGAACGTCATCGTCGGAATCCGGTTGTCCTCGATGAAACGGAGGAAACGCACGAGCCAGCCTTTTTCATAAACCCAGGCCTTTGTTCCCGGCCAAACCCCGAACTTCTCCCCGTCGTCGCCCAGGACGGCCCAACCTCCGGACCTCCGAATCTCCGCGAAATAGGCGCCGATTTCCTCGAGTTCCCGGAATGGAATGAGATAACGAAGCTTCTGGTCGATCGCCAGAAGACGGAGGGGAAAACCCTGGTCCTCGGTGATATAAATGCCGCGAAGATCGGGAAGGTGCGAGGAATGAAAATGGTTTTCGTCCAGGAGGGTATATTCAATTCCGGACCGGGCCAGGTTTGAAGCCAGAGAGGGCTCCCAGACGCGCTCGGTGAGCCAGAGGCCGCGGGGCTTCCTTCCAAAATGCTTTTCCAGGTAGCCGCTCATCATTTCGACCTGACCCCGCCGGTCTTCATCGGGAATGATTGAGAGAATCGGTTCATAAAAACCGCCGCCGAGGAGTTCCATCTGCCCCCGGGTTATCATCTCGCCCAGAAGGTCCCAGGCCTCGGGCCGTTCGTCGGCGAAGTATTCGAGGAGAGGGCCTGAATAATGGGCCGAAAACTTGACCGAGGGATGAGACCGCATGACCTTGAGAAACGGGATGTAGCAATCGTCGGCGGCCTGGTCGAACACCCAGCCGAAATTGCCGACGGGCTGATGGTTATGAATGCCGAAAAGGAAGGCGAATTCGCGGCTCACGCGCCCGCCTTTCCCGGCCGGACCTGGGCCGGGACGGGAAGGCCCTTGGCCCGGTAGGCGGCGGCGAGATAAGAATGGAACAGCTCTTGAAACTCGGGGTGTTCCTCGCCCCGCCACCAGAACCAATCCGAACCTTCGGCGATCAGGATCTCCTCGATCGGGCCGCAGGCGGCCCGGGCCCGGCTGAGAAGAGTCCAGCCCTCGTTTTTAGCCTGGCTTCCGATCCACTTGGAAAAATCGCCGAGCCAGGTGCCGGAGGCCAGGTCGATGTCGGGAAGAGGGTTGCCCCGATCGGCCAGGATTTCTCCGAAAAAGGAAGGAGTGAGGCCTTCCGTCCGGAGCATTGTTTCATAGAAAGCCCGCAGGAAGGGGACGCCGTTCTCGGCATAGCAGCCCCATGGATTTTCGCCGTCAAGGGCCAGGACCAGCATGTCCTCCGGGTCGTCCGTGCGACGTTCCGAGATTCGTCGGACCAGGTCGGCGGCGGCCTCGCCGGGAGCCCAGCCGTTATACTCGAACCCGATCAGGTCGGATAGTCCCCGGTCACGAAAAAATATCGGCAGCCCTTCGCTCCGGTAGGGGGTCCGGAAGAGGTCGGAGTCCGGCGCGACCTTCATGCTTTTCCAGAGAACGCTTTCATCCGTCACGGCGAAGGGAAATCCGGCGTCGGCCGCCAACCGGGCCACGGCCGGGCTGATCCCTCCCTCGGAAGGCCAGAGGCCGGCCGGGCGAAAACCGAACAGCCCGTCGAAATAGGCTCGGGCCGATTGAAGGTGTGTCCGGGCGTCTTCGGGATAGCGGAAGGATTCCCCGGGAAGGACGAGGCCGTCGGCCGAGGCCAGATCGCAAATGAGCGGGGTCAAGGGATGATAGTATGGTGTGACGGTCAGCTCGATCTGTCCCGCCCGGGCGGCCCGGCCGTAATTGTCCAGAAGAGAAACAGCCACGCTTTTTTGTTTTTCCAGAAGCTCCTCTCTTCCGGCGGGAAGAGAATCGACCGGGGAAAGAAAAGAGCGCAAGGCGGACAATTGGATGTCGGCGGGGCTTCTTTCTTCGGGAGCGAACGGCTGCAGGAGAGCCAGGTCCGCCTCGGTCAACCGGTCGGGCGTCTTTTCCAGGGCGGATTGAACCGGATCGTTCGCCGTCCCCTCGGCGTAGTCGCGGATCTGCTCGAGGAGGCAGGGGACCACGTTCAGGGTGCAGGGGTATCCCGTCTCCTGGGCGATTCGGAGCATTTGATGGTAGTTTTTCAGATGAAAATCGACCCAGGGTAGAACGTAGTCCTTCGTCCCGGGCTTCCGGTAGACCGGCTGATGGAGATGCCAGAGGATCGCGACGCGCATGGTCAGATTCCTTCTTCCGAAGACAGATTCCGGAACGGCCGCATCACGATCCGCCGGCCGCTTGGGGGTGTGTTTTTGATTTGAAAAAAAGCCAATTCTTGTCCTTGGGGTCTTTCGGTTTCAGTTTCAGGAGGATATACGAGCCGCTCAGCTTTGTCCCCGAGATGTCGATGATCCGCTTGGTTTCCGTCGTCTCCAGGGCCCGGTAGGTCCCCCGGTCCCAGATTTCGACCGTTCCGGCGCCGTATTCTCCCTTGGGAATCACGCCTTCAAAGGCGGCGTAGTCCAGCGGGTGATCCTCGACCTGGACAGCCAACCGCCTGAGGCCTTCGATTTCCGGAGGTTCCTTGGGAACGGCCCAGCTTCTGAGCACCCCCCCCTCCTCCAACCGCAGGTCCCAGTGCAGATGGGAGGCCTGGTGTTTTTGAATGACATACAATTGACCGCGGCTCTCCCGGACAACGGGCTTTTTCGGGGATTCCGGCGTTTCGTGTCCCCCCGGTTCGGGAGTCCGGTCGAACCGCCGTTTATCCCGGTATTGTTTCAAACCCATGTTCGGTCCTCGCAGTCCCCGGCCGCTTCCGACGCGTCCGACTCAGCGATGGAGGAAACAGCGTTCGCAGTCGATTTCGCCCGGTTTCCGAGTGACGATCATGGCCAGGCCGAGCTCATCGGCCCGGGAGATGACCTCCTGATCACGGACCGAGCCCAGCGGGTAAATGATTGCGGACAGGCCGGTTTTTCCGGCCAGCTCGACGACGTCGGGGAAAGGCATGAACGCGTCGGAGGCCAACACGCACCCGTCCGGCCCGTAGCCCCGGCGCGAGATCCGGATCGCATCTTCAGCTGAATCGATCCGGCTTCTCTGGCCCGAGCCGATCCCGTGAATCCGGTCCCTGGTCCCGATGACGACGGCATTGCTCCGGGTGTATGCGGCGACGTTCCAGGCCAGGAGGGCGGCTTGAACCTCGTTGTCGCTCGGCTTGCGCCGGGAGACGACGTCGATATCGGCCGGAGAGACAATCTTCGAGTCGAAGCGTTTCTGGACAAGCAGGCCGCCGGACACCCGCTTGACTTCAAGGCCGTTGTCCTCGGCCGGGTCGGTCATCGATCCGCCCATCCGGACGACCCTGAGCGGTTTGCGGGAAGCAAGAATTTCCAGGACGCCTTCCTCAAACCCGGGAGCGTATACGACTTCGATATTGCGGGGACTTTCCACCAAAAGCCTCGCGACCGCCGGAGTGACCGGAACGTTGAAGACGTCGACCGAACCGAAGTTGGAAAGCGAATCCGCGTTCCAGGCCTTTTCAAAGGTTTCCAGGAGGTCGTCGCCCAGGGCCACGCCGCTGGGAATTTCATGCTTGATCAGAACGACGGCTGTTTTTCCGGGGAATACGGCCGTCAGCTTCCGGGCCAGGCGCTGGCCGAGGTCCATATCTCCGACATTGATATAGCCCAGGCCCTTGGATCCCTCCTGGAGGACCTCGAGAGTGGCCATGTTCGGACCGGAAGCGCCTTCCTCGGCGTAGAATGCGGCCGGATAACCCGGATTTTCGCCGTAGCGCATGGACATGCGTTTGCGAAATTGCCCGGAGCCGAATGGAAGGATTTCGGGAAAATCCTCCTTGACCTTGGTGAAGTACTGCTTTCGGGCGGCTTTGTCGGGGCTGTCTTTCTCAGGGCTCATTCAGCGGTTCCTTTCATGACGGTTGATGATGGACACGGCCGTGAGCGACGTCTCGGTCCTAGAAACAAAAACACAGGCCACGGCGACGCGGAAATCTCCGGCCCGCCCGTCCGGCCCGAGGGCTTCATAAAACTCGGCCGCGGTTTCTTCGGCCGAGCTCTTGAGCAGCTGCAGCGGCAGGGGTTCGCCCGAAAAGACCGGCAGGGGATTTTTGTTGGGCCCGGCATACGTTGCGACCATTTCGGCTTGTCCGGGCCGGAGTCGCCACTCGTAGAACGCCCGCCGCGGGGCGCCGTCTTCGGACCGCTTGATCAAGCTCAGCGCGGCCCGGCCATCCGGCCCGACGAGTCCGCTGATGCGGGGAGTGAAGATCGGCTCATCCGGCTCATAGGACCAGGCCCGAAGGGCGGATTCAAGAGCGGGGACGAGGGGGCCGGCTTCGGACCGGACGACGTCTTCCGTCTGTTTGCCGTTGCTGACCGCGATTCGATCCTCCAAGATCACCGCCGGGTAAACGAGCAGATCGGGATTGCCGGTTTTCAACACCTCGGGATCGGTCGGCTTGGTCACGATCGCCCGACCTTCCCTCTCCAGGCGGCGGGCCTGGCTGGAAGGCGAGCGCCCGGTGACCGCATAAACGACGACGTCGAAGGCATCGGCTTGGTCGCGGCCGATGACGATCACCCGGCCGGGGTATTCCATGTTCCTCAGGGCGGAAAGGGGATGGGACATCGTGTTCGCTCTCTCTTTCTTTTCAGCCGGAAAAAAGTATCACACGCACCCCGGGATGTCAAAAAGAGCGTTCGGGTCTATACATGGGATGCAAATTTGGGCTAGAATCCGACCCTGGAGAACAGATCATGAAGACACCCGCCGTTCCCCCGATCGCCTTTAAAAACGAGGCCTTTCTCAGCTCCGTCCAAGCCCGACCGCTCCGCATCCTGAGCGAATACTCGGAGCCGGAGGACCGGTTCGAGAGGAACAAGATCAACTCGACGATCCTTTTTGTGGGCTCGGCCAGAATCCGGCCTGACGGCAAGGAGTCTCCCTTGTGCCGGTATTATGCCGAGGCCGAGGAGCTGGCGTTCCGTCTGGCCCGCTGGGCGATCCCCCTCCGTCCCAAGGGGAAGAATTTCGTCATCTGCACCGGCGGCGGTCCCGGAATCATGGAAGCGGCCAACCGGGGCGCGGCCCGGGCCGGGGGGAAATCGATCGGGATGAACATCTCCCTCCCCCACGAGCAGGCGCCGAATCAGTACGTTTCCGACGACCTCGGCTTTCTTTTTCATTATTTCTTCATGCGGAAGTTCTGGCTGGTCAGCCGAGCCCGGGCGGTCATCGCCTTTCCGGGAGGATTCGGGACGCTCGACGAGCTGTTCGAAACGCTGACCCTGATTCAAACCGAAAAAATCGCCCGTGAGGAAGTCGTCTTTCTCTTGTACGGCGAGGAATTCTGGCGGGAGGTCGTCAACTTCGATGTTCTGGTCAAGAATGGAACCATCTCTCCCGAGGACTTGAAGATTTTCACTTTCGCATCGACTCCGGCCAAGGCCTTTTCCTTCCTCAAGCGGAAGCTGATCCGGTACTGCAGCATTTACGGTCCGCCGCGCTTCCAGGGTTGAGGGGCCTTGTCTCCCGGACCGTCCGGGGCGAAAAAACGCCGTCCATGCCTGCTTCGGGCGATCATCCGGGCGATTCCCCACCCGGCGGCCAAACCCAGAACATCGACTAGAACATCGAGAATCTCCGCGCTCCGGCCCGGGACGAACATCTGATGGACTTCGTCCAAACAGGCCAGGACAGCCCCAAGGACGGGGACAACGGCCGGCCGGTCCCTCAGCCCGGCTGTTTTCATCGTGCCGTAGGCCAGGCAGACGCCGAAACCCGCGTACAGGACGAGATGGAGGGCTTTGTCGATCAAGGGAAACGCGGCCGGCAGCCGGACGTTCGGCTGGGCCGACAGGAAAAAAATCAGGCCGTAATACAGTCCGGCCGGGAGAAATGGATTTAATTTGGAACGCACCGCGGCGAACGATATCTTGGGACGACCGGTTTGTCAATCCGGCCGTCATCGTTTGGGGTGAGACGTCCGGGAGAAAATTCCACCCCCTATTCACCCGGGAAGACGATTCCCCGGGTCCCTCGACAGATTTATAATCATCGCGTGGACACCACGAATGCAATTCGCTCCGCCGGACGAGTCGGTTTCGCCGCCGTCGTCCTGGCGATCGGCCTGGTTTCCGGCTGCGCCCGACCGCGGGTCCTTCCCAACGCCCCCTTCCAGACCGGGACGGCCTCATGGTACGGGCCGGATTTCCACGGGAAAACGACCTCCAACCGGGAGGTCTACGACATGTACGAGATGACCGCCGCCCATCCCTCCCTCCCCTTCGGAACCCGGGTGATGGTCACGAACCTGGACAACGGCCGGAGCGTGGAAGTCCGGGTCAACGACCGCGGCCCGTTTGTCAAGAATCGGATCATCGACTTGTCCTACGCTGCGGCCCGGTTGCTGGGAATGGTCGGGCCGGGGACCGCTCCGGTTCGACTGGACCTGCTTTCCCGCAATGTCCGTCCCGAAGGACCGGGCTATATCATCCAACTCGGCTCGTTCACCGACGAACGAAACGCCCGGGAGCTTTTGGCGCGGCTGGGAAAACGGTACGGCCCGGCTTTCATCTCCGAATTCATCCTGGCCGGAAGGACGTTTTACCGAGTCCGTATTCCGTCCGGTGACCGGCCCGGGACGGAAGCCCTGGCCGCCCGATTGAACGCCGCCGGCTATCCCGTCCTCATTTGCGAAGAATATAGATCCTGACCGACGGAACGGACATCTCTCGTTATTTATCGTAGAGGTATGCGGCCTCGCGAATCGCAGCTTGCATTCCATCGTGGACGGCGTATGTTCCCCCGGCGAACATGGAAGCCGAACCGAATTCCCCTTTCGCGTTTACAGCATAAAAGTTCAAACCGTAATTCGGCCGGCCGTCGGGCCGGGACAGACGGCCCGTCCGCCGGGTCCCCTCGGCCGTCCGTTCCAAGGCCTTGAGACAGGCTTGCTCGGGACTCAGGCCCCGACCCATATCCTGGACGACCGCGTAGCTTCCCAGGTTCATGATGTTGGCTTCTCCCAGTCCCGTCGAACCGGCAGCGCCGATCGCATTATCGACGTACAGCCCGGCCCCGATGATCGGGGAATCCCCCACCCTGCCGGCGATCTTCCAGGATAGACCGCTCGTCGTCGTCGTTCCGGCCAGGCGGCCCCGGTCGTCGAGAGCCAGGCAGTTGATCGTGCCGTAAGTGGACATCGCCGCGGCCAGCCCCGGAGGAATGTTTTGATTCCGTTCGGGGATCCAGTTGTCTCGGTCGGAAAGTCGCTCCTTCCATTCCAGCCAGGCCAAACGTGCTTTTTCCGTTAAAAGATTTTCTTCCTTGAACCCGTGGGCCAGGGCGAAACGCAACGCTCCGGGACCGACGAGCAGGCAGTGCCTTGTTCTCTCCATGACCAGCTTGGCCACCTTGGAGGGATTTTTGATATTCTGGATGGCGGCGACAGCGCCCGACGAATGAGTCGGCCCGTCCATGACAGAAGCGTCGAGTTCGACAATGCCGTCCTCGTTGGGCAGGCCGCCGTAGCCGACGGACATGTCCTCGGGATCGTCCTCGACGAGATTCACTCCGGCGACCGTCGCGTCCAGAGGGTCGGCCCCGGCCTGAAGAAGCTCCATGGCTCTTTGGACTGCGGCCAGCCCATTGGCCGAGGCCACAACCCGGGCGACGCCGGCCGGGGCCGCCGACGTTCTCGGCCCGTCCGCCCGAAGAGCCGCCGGGTTTGAGACGGCCAGCGTAGCCGCACCTAGAATCGCACCGTCTTTTAAAAATTCCCGCCGCGTGCATTTCGATTTCATGGTGTTCTCCCTTGCAGTCAACGCCGAATCCGAATGATTTGTCGGCCCGGTTCGAAATGTATATGCCAAAGTCATCGCTGATGTCAAAAATCTCCGCTCTCTTCGAGGAAGCGGCGCCGACCTGCAAGCGGGCCAACCGGATTCCGACGTTCGGTTTGAACCGCCGCCGGAGGAAGGCCGCGGCCCGGTCCGTCGCCGCCTAAGCCTACCTGGCCTCGACCATCGTCCGGTTCAATCCGGCCGGGTCCTCGTCAGACTTCTTTTATTGGGAGCGGTCGCCGTCCGCCGGGCGGAAACCGACCCGGCCCCGAAGGCCGGCCTCACATCGAGATCGAGATGCTCGACCCGCCGCCCGAACCAAACCGCGGGTTGACGATGTTGCTGAAAACGGACCCGAATGTGTAATTCAGGCCGACCGAAAAATAATAATCATACCCCGTGGCCAATTGGCGGCGGCGGAGGAGCACTTCCTCATAAGACGCCCCGCCCTTCGGCAGGGCCAGCTGGTCGCGGACCCGAGATCCCCCGCCGGAGATTTCAAAGCTCATCCCCTTGAGGATTCTCCAGGAAACGCGGGCGCTCAGGTTGAGGCGGTTCTTGGAGAGATCGTGGAAATAATGAGATCCCGTCAGCGAAACGCTCATGGTCCCCCACGGCCGTTTGAGGTCCAAGGCCACGGTCAAAGCCTGCTTCCAGAGCGTTTCCCGCGTCTTGTCGAAAATCGTCTCCTCGGTATACCGGACGACTTCGGGGCCGGCATAGTAGAGAAAACAGAGCTGTTTAGCCGTCGATTCGTCATAGGGAAAGACATCGAACTCGATCGCCGGCTTGAAGCTCAGGTAGAGGTCCTGATTGCTGTAGGTCGATGAGCTGGCCGAGACCGCGGCCCCAATCGACCAATGGCGGCCCAGGCTGCGGACGATCAAACCCGAGGCCGAACGGGACCGTGATTCGCTTTCGTACAGGAATCCCTCGTAGTCATAAGCGTCCGTGTTCGTGCTGAGACTGGCGCTCATCCGGATTTTCCAATCCGGGGTCACCCTGTTGGCGGACACGTTCCCGATCCATTGCTGACTTCGGTAGGATTCCTGGCCCATCATAAATCCGTTGGCGCTCAGGCTGAAAACCCAGAAATCCCAGGGGTCGGTCACGGCCGTGGGCTTGACCTGGTCCTGGAACAGGACGTCGATCCGAGCGGCGGCCGGCGTTTCGGCGCAGAATCGGAGAAGCCCCAGCTTCAGGATCCGGGCGACGCCTTTTTTCGTCTCCTCGGACGATTCGCCGACAGCCGGACGATAGACGAGCGTGTCTTGCCGGCCCTCAAACTTGCCCAGGCCGATGAACGTCAGGTTGACCTGGGAGCCTTCGGCCGTCCGGGTTGGGAGGATCTCCACCGCCACATCGGCCTCCGCCCGGTCCGGGGAGACCGCGGCGAACGGAATTTCCGCGGCATAGAAGCCCGCTTCCGGTCCAGAGAGAAAAACAATCAGGCCGGCCGAGAGAGGCCGGCTTTCAGCAGGCGGAACTTGGGCGGCGATTTCGGCGGGGAGGATCAATCCGAAGAGAACGGCCGCCATCCATCTGAAAGATGATTCAAAAATACTTTTCATGGTAGCCGTCCTTAGTGGATGTTAATGGTGACGCCGCCGCTCCCTCCGCCGAGTTTGGCGAAGCGGGGATTGACGACATTGGTGTAAACCGAGCCGAATGTATAACTGAGCCCGAACATGGCAAAATAATTGTAGGATGTGGCGAGTTGTCTGCGCCGGAGGAGAATTTCTTCCAGGCTGGCGTCGCCCTTGACCAGGGAAAGCTGGTTGTGAATCCGGCTTCCGCCTCCGATCATGTAGGCGTTCAGACCCTTGACCAGGTTTAACTGAACGAAGGCGGAGAGCCCGATCTGGTTCATCTTGATGTCGTGAAAATAATGCGAACCGCTGACGGTCCCGCTGATGCTCCCCCACTTCTCCTTGAGGGAGAGAGTGGCCGAAAGGGATTCCAGGAGGAGGTTTTCGCGAAGCGTGTTATAAATGGTCGTCTCCCGGTACCGGACACCCTCGAAGCCGAGCCGGTAGACGAGAACGAACTGGCGCCGGGTGGACTCGGCGTAAGGGAAGATGTTGTATTCGATCGCGGCGGCCGGAGCGAGCCGCAGGGCGGTGTTGTTGTATGAAGACGAGTCGGCTTCGAACGATAAACCCGCCGACCAATGAGGTCCGAGGCTTTTCACCAGGAGTCCATTGGCCTCGTACGATTCCTGGGTGCTGGTAATGTCCAGGCCGTCGTAGGAAAACCGGTCCCGCCCGAAACTCGCTGACAGGCCAAGACGCAACTTCCATTCCTCGGTGATACGGTTGGCCGAGAAGTTGAACCCGAAATTGCCGCTTCCATTCGATTCCTCTCCGTTGAAGTATCCGTCGGCGCCGATGTTGAACACCCAATGGTTCCAGCGATCCTTTGTCTCGGACGGCCGTTCCTCCGGACGGAACCGGACGTCGAGCCGGCAGGCGATCGGCGTCCGGGCCACGTAGCCCGCCAACCCGTGTTTCAGGGCGTGGACCAGCCCTTTCCTGATGTCGTCTTCGGTATCGTCCTGCTTTGAAAAATAACGGAAGGAATCGTCGATTCCGGAAAACCCGTTTTGCCCCATGAAGGTTAGGGTATATTCCCGGCCGCCGGAGGCGGTCGTCTGGCTGGTGACCAGGACATGAACATCGGCCTCCTTCCTGTCCCGGACGTAATTGACGAATGGAATTTCGTTTTTCGTATAGGCCAGGTCGCAGCTTCCGCAATCGAGATAGATTTTGGGAGCGGCCTTTTTCAAGGCCTCGAGGTCGGCCTCTCCCACCTGGGCCACGGCTTCCACACCCGCGGCCGCGAAAAGGGCCAGGCCTAGAAGCAGACAGGAAAGTTTTTGCGGCATCTTGTTCTCCTCGAATATCCCTTATCCCGTCAACCCGTCTTCCAGCGATTTCCGCGCCGCCCGGCCGAATTTCCACGCCTCACATGGCATATCGATCCGCCAAAGAAGCGTGTTCTCGTTTGTTCCGTCAGATGGCCGGGAACCTGCGCGGACCCTTTGGTATATACGCACCGAGGATCGAAAAAGTTACAAAACGCTCAGTCCAGGGCTTCGAGGAGTTGGAGAAGAATGGTGTGGTTTCCGTCCGGGACGTCGAAGGCGACTTTGGAGCCCTTGAACACCCGCTTGGGGACGTTGTCGATTTCGAGCTGGTATTTGCCCTTTCGAAGGAAGGTGATCCTGACCTTGCGCTCGGCCATCGTCTTCAGATCGAAGGACACTTCGTTCTCAGCATAAAGAAAATGTCGGACGACCGCTCCGCCGTCGATGGCGACAATCGGCCGGTCCTCCTCCGTGAGGACGATTTTTTTTCGGGAGACGCTCACGCCATAATGGTGCCCCTGGATCGAAATCCGGGAAACACGGCCGTCCTCTTCCGGACTGATCATTCCAAACCGGACGCCTTCACCGGGGGTGAAGTCGAGGTATTCCTCCACCGCGATAAGGGCCAACAGCGGGCCGAGGCTTTGGAACCGGAGTCCGGCCGCCTCGCCGCTCAGCGGATGGTAGCTTTCCGGCGACAATTGAAAATTATGCCAGGCGTTGAGGACCAAGCCGGCGCTTTTACGGGCGAATTCGGAAGCCTCGGCGTCGAAGCCGTAGCTTTTGAGCCCCTGGTAAACGAGATAATTGGCCGCCGGACGGATCGCGCCGCGCCAGGCTTGGCGGGATGGATTGCCGGGGTCGAGAAAGGCGGGATCGTCGCGGGACACGGTGGGAATGAGGAAATCTCCCCAGAATTCCTTCGGGTCGAGGAGGTGACGCCGGATGAGCTGGGCCCGCCGGTCGTCGGGAATCCGGGCCAACATCGGGAAAAAATTCGAGGCTGCTTTCCGGCTGGAAAACCGCCCATCCCAAAACCGGTCGAAATAGAAATTCTCCCGGCTGTTCCACAAAATATCATTGACGAGCTTTTTCTGAAGTTCGTATTCGTCCAGATAGGCGTCGCGCTCGGCCTGGCGGTCGAGGATGTCGGCGATTTGGGCCAGGCACAATGCGTCCAGGGCATACAGGCTGTTGAGGTCGACGGCATTGAGAATCTGTGTCCCGCCGGCCGAATTCACCGGAATGTCGTCCCAATTGGGGAGGTCGTCCTGTCCGGATTCCGACCGGGCCCTGGCCGCCGCGGCGGCGCCGCCCGCGGAGCCGACGGGCTTGATGTCCGATCCCCATTCCAAAAGGCCGTCACCGTTTCGGTCCCGGCGGGGTTTCCCGTCGGCTGCGGGATCCTTCCAATAGGCATGGCTTCTGCGGAGAACGGGATAAGCGGTTTCCAACAGGCTGCGGTCGCCGGACTTTCCGAACAGCTTGAGAAGGACATAGGCTCCCAGCGGGGGCTGCGACCGGTCGGGCGCGCCGCTCGAACGGCTCCTCCATCCTGGGAGATTTCCGTTGGGGTACTGTGTTTCCAGGACCGCACGGAAGGCCTCGGCTGCCGATTGAGCGCTTTCCAAAGAAAGACCCAGCGTAGTCAGGAAGGAATCCGCCGCCGAGATCCGCCAATCGTCGGGTTCGTTTTCGTCCCGGCCGTAAACACGGGTCCTTGCGGACGGGACATAGAGACGGTGCGACCCGGGTTGATAAAGCATCATCCAGTGGAGGCTATTCGTGACCGCCTCCGCCGCACCGGAGAAGAGACCTTCGACGATCACCCGCTTTTTCTCGTATCGGTCGCGCTCTTCCTCGAGAAGGACGTCGATGGTTCGGGCGTTTTTGTAGCGGTAAATCCGGCGGCGGATGGACTCCACCTGGTCGCCGACGCCGACGGCAAAATAGACGGTCCTCTCTCCTTGCGCCGAATAGGAGTAGACGGCCATCGAGCCGTCTCCGGCGACCGCGGGAGGATTATCGCGGTTGGTCCAGAGAACAAAGGCCGCTTTTTTCTGTCCGACTGCTTCTCCGAACAGGTCGCCGTCGGTTGAGGCCCGAAAACGACCTTTGAAATCCCAGGGGAAATAGGGCAGGAGACGGACGGCCGTGTTTTTCGGGATCGTCAGCCGGCCGACGACGGCCCGTTCGTCCTGACGGGACCATTCCAGGATCAGGAGGTTGGACCGGCGGACCGGCTTCATCAGGATCGGGGTTTCATTCTTCCTCTCGGCAAGAATCGGGAGCCCGAGGTCGAATCCGATCCGGGCATACAGTCCATCGGGTGAATTCGGGCCGATCTCCGAGGCCAGGTAAAAGAGATCGTGCCCCTCGGCCTCCTGGCCGTCCTTCTCGACCTGGAAACGGAAGGCGAAGGCGGCTTCCTTGTGCGGCGCCAGAACCAGGCCGCACCAGCCGGCGGCATCGAAGGCTCCGATTTTGACGTTTTTCCACGGCGAGGCAATCTCCGACCCGGCCGGGCCGAGGAGAAAGAGGATCGATGCGCCGAGACAGGCCCAGAGAGCCAGGATACGGAGAAGCCGCTCAACCGTCCTTCCCGGAATCATCGCCTTCAATGTAGGATAAACCCGGGTGAAAATCAACGGGACTCCCGGGGCCCCGGGGGGAATTCAGTTTTAGGGAACGAGGGTTGACTCGTGCGGATTAAAGAAGAAGGCGCAGGCCGAGCTTCAAGTAGACGACGTGGAGGTTGACCCAAATCTCGTCAGTGGTCAGCCCCAGAGCGACATCTTGCGTGAACGTCTTGGCCGGAGCCGTCCGAATCAAGTAATCGATTTCGGCGAAGAAATCCCAGAACCCGGACAGTCTCCAGGCGATTCCAGCTCCGAAATAACCGGCCCAACCGCTGCGGACGGTCTGGTCGATCGTCACATCGGGGACTGCCGGGAGCGTGCCGATCCAGAACTTCGTCTCGATGTAGCCGACCCCGGCCACGGCGTACGGTGAGAAATATCCGTTGCCCTCGAATTCATACCGCAGACCGAGCAAAAACGGCCGGACTCGCAGGCGGCCGTTGTACAGTTTTCGATGGGAGGTCTGCGACCGCGTTCCCCAGGAATCGGCTTCGAACGCGACGGAAAGGCGGTGCATGAGGGGGACGGCCAGGCCGAATCCGGCCGCCAATCCGACGTTCAAGTTGTTTTCCTCGTGTCCGGCGCCTCCGCCCTGGAAAGACAAAACGACCCGCCGGGATTGACCGAAGGCCGTCGATCCGAGGCAGACCGAGGCCAAAAGCGCAGCCGCGAACAGCCGAACCGTTGTCTGCATCGGGAGTCATCTTCGCTTTTCCAGCCGGGGTTGTCAATCACCTCCCGCCTTGTGTTAGAGTATGTCGGGTTGAGGAGGCGCCATGAATTATCAGCAGTTTTTCCGCTCCCGCCGCGGGGAGATGGTTGGTTTTCTTAAACAACTCGTCCTGGCCGAATCCCCCACCTCGGACAAAAAAGCAGTCGATGCCTGCAGCGCGATTTTTCTGGCGAACTGCGGACGGCACGGCGTCCGCCACACCCGGTTTCCCCAGCGCGGCCGGGGAGACTTCCACCTGCTGGAATACCCCGCCCGGGACGACGACCGGCTGGACGGGCGTCTGCTCGTTCTGACCCATATCGACACGGTATGGCCGGTCGGGCGCCTGGCGAAAATGCCCTTTTATCTCCAGGGCGACAAGATCTTCGGTCCCGGCGTCCTCGACATGAAGGCAGGACTTGTCCTGGCCGCTTCGGCGCTCGGGGCCCTTCGGGAGCTCAACCTCAGGCCCAGGCGGCGGATCGCCATGTTTTTGAACTCGGCCGAGGAAACGGGGTCCGAGGAAGCCCACGAGATCATCCGGGCTCAGGCCAAGGCCGCCGACCGGGTTCTCTGTCTGGAGCCCGCTCTCCCGGGCGGAGCGTTGAAAATCCAGCGCAAGGGCCGGCTTGTCATCCGGCTCGATGTCCACGGAATCGCCGCCCACGGCGGTTCTCCCGGAAAGGGCGTCTCGGCGATCGACGAGCTCATTTGCCTGATTCGAAAAATCGAAGCGCTCCGCTCCGCCGATGTCTCGGTCAATATCGGCTTGATCGGAGGAGGGGAAAAAGCGAATATCGTGGCCGAGTCGGCCTTCGCCGTCGGCGACATTCGATTCTGGACGGCGGCACAGCGGGACAAGATTCTGGCCGTTCTCAAAGCCCTGGGACCGTCCGTTCGGCGGGCCAAAGTCAAGACGACAATTGAAAGCACGACGCCTCCGATGGAGAGGACCAAGGGTTCGGATGCGCTGTTTGCCGAAGCCAGGTCGGTCGCCGCGGAATTAGGGATGAAAATTACCGGCGGAAAGACCGGCGGAGGCTCGGATGCCTCGATCGCCGCCGGCCTGGGCCGGCCGACGTTGGACGGCCTGGGTCCGGACGGTGACGGGATTCACGCCGCCCATGAACACGCCCTGTTGTCCTCGCTGGTCGACCGGGCGGCCCTTCTGACTGCGCTGTTTCTGAAGATTTGACCCGTTTGACAGGTATAAAAATTTTGTGATAGCGTACCGCCTAAAGCAAATCATCGACGCGGGGTCGTTTTCTTCCGGCTGCCGTTGCGTTAAAGGATGGATCGATGATCAAGAAGGCCTATCTTCTCTCCCCCGGACCGACTCCGGTCCCGCCGAGCGTTTTAGCCGCGGCGGCTGAACCGATCATCCACCACCGGACCGAGGAATTCTCCGGAATTTTCATGGAGGTGACGGAAGGGCTCAAAACCATTTTCGGAACAAGGGAGGATGTCTATATCTTGACGGCCTCGGGGACCGGGGCGATGGAAGCCGCCGTAGCCAACCTCTGCTCCCCCGGCGACCGCGTCCTGACCATCAACGCCGGCAAGTTCGGCGAACGTTGGTCGCGGATTTGCCGAGCCTATGGCGTCGCCGCCAGGGACATCGTTCTCGATTGGGGCAAGGTCTTGCCGAAGGAATCTCTCGAAGCGGAGCTAGAAGCCGTCCCGGACGTCAAGGCCGTTTTTGCCACCCTCTCGGAAACATCGGCCGGCCAGGTCTTTGATATCAAGGGGTTCGGAGAAGTCGTTGCCCGGACGCAGGCCGTCCTCGTCGTCGACGGCATTTCCGGCCTTGGCGCCGCCCCCTGTCCGATGGACGAATGGAACATCGATGTTCTGATCGCCGGTTCCCAAAAATCGCTCATGATTCCCCCCGGTCTGTCCTTTATCGCCGCGAGTCCCAAGGCCTGGGCATTCATCGAATCTTCGAAATGCCCGAAGTTCTATTTCGACTTGAAAAAAGCCCGACAATCTCTCGCTTCACGGACATCTCCCTGGTCTCCGGCGATCAGCCTGATCGTCCAGCAGAAAAAGGCTCTGGAGATCATCCTGGCACCGGGCTTGGACAAACTCATCGCCCACCATCATGTTCTGGCTGAAGCAACCCGGGCGGGCGTCCGGGCGCTCGGTCTTGAGCTTCTGGCCGAGCGGCCGGGCGACATCCTGACCGCGGTCAGAACGCCCTCCGGAATCGACGGGAAGACGCTTGTCAAAACAATGCAGACCAAATACCTGGCCTATATCGCCGGCGCCCAAGACCCTCATAAGGGAGAATTCTTCCGCATCGCCCATCTCGGATACATGGGCGGATTCGACGTCATCACCGCTTTGACCGCCCTCGAGATGACCCTGGCCGACCTGGGCTTCGCGATTGTTCCCGGAACTTCGATTCAAGCCGCTGAACCCATATTAAAGGAGAACTGGTCATGAAAAAAATCCTGATCGCCGACGCTCTGGACAAGGAATCCACCGATCTTCTGAAAGCCGTTCCCGGCTTCGATGTCGTCGTGAAAACCGGCCTGGATGAAGCCGGCCTCATTCAGACGATCCCCGGGTTCAA
>JAFGEN010000137.1 GCA_016931595.1 Candidatus Aminicenantota bacterium
AGGCAGACGCGCCGGACTCAAAATCCGGTGGGCCTCACAGCCCGTGAAGGTTCGATTCCTTTCTCCGGCAGAAAACGCTTCACCGTCCATCCCCCTCGCGAGGAGCCGGAAGGCGCATTTCATCAAAGGAGTGTTTCGATCATGATCAAAGGTGCATTTACGCTGTTGATGACGCCGTTCACCAAGGATTTTCGCCTGGATGAACCCGGTCTGAGAACCCTTGTCCGGCATCAGATCGAGGCCGGGGTCCACGGTCTTGCGCCTCTCGGAGTCACGGGGGAAAATCCATCTTTGTCCGAGGACGAGGTCACCCGGGTCGTGGAAATCGTCGTGGAAGAGGCGGGCGGTAAGGCCAAGGTCGCCCCCGACACCTGTTCCTGCAACCTCGACCAGACGATCGACCGGGCCAAGCGATTCGCTAAGATCGGAGCCGATTACGTCGTCGTCTTCGCTCCATTTCTCGTCCTTCCGACCCAGGCCGGATTGGTCGATTTTTACCGAAGGACGGCCGACGCCTGCCCGGTCCCGACCGTGATCCACAACTCGCCCAACCGGGTCGGCGTCAATGTCGAGTTGAAGTCATACGAGAAGCTGGTTCAGCACGGGAACATCGTCGGGACCAAGGACGGTAAAAAAGAGCTCGATCATCTGGCCAAGATCCTCCATCTGGCCCGGGGCCGGAATTTCGAGGTCTTCACCGGGAAGGACACGACGGCTTACCCGCTGCTGGCCTTCGGCGGCAGCGGCATGTTCAGCGTCGCCGCCAATGTCGTCCCCAAGGTCATGCATGACCTGGCCGAACACGGCTTAGCCGGCCGCCACGAGGAGGCCCGGGCTCTTCATTATGCTTATTATGACCTCTTTGCCTCTTTGCGGCTGGAAACGAATCCGATGGCGGTCAAAGCCGCCCTGTCTCTGCTGGGGCTTCCCGGAGGCCCCCTCCGTCCGCCGCTGACACCCCTGAGCGAGGCCAACACCGCGACGGTAAAATCGCTCCTGAAGGAGCGGGGACTGCTGTGACCCGCTCTCGCCGGATTCAAAAGGCCGGACAGGACTTCCGAGTTCTGGCCGACTTGATATCCAGAAGCAAGAAAACCACGCCCTGCCGGATCTATCTCCAGGGAACGTTCACGGACGGGGATTTCACAGGCGTCCATTTTCAGACCTTCGGGACCGGTGATTTTCGAATCCTCATCGGCGACTATGCCGAAATCAAGCCTTGGCTGGCCGGCCGAAAAAAACGAGTTCGGAGCATCTATTCCGAAATCGCGGCCCGGCACTCGGCCCTGCCGATGCTGGACCTCCGCAAAGTGAACGCCCGGATCGAGCCCGGGGCCATCATTCGGGACGGAGCCAAGATCGGCCGGGACTGCGTCATCATGATGGGCGCGGTCATCAACATCGGAGCCGAAATCGGAGCCCGGTCGATGATCGACATGAACGCCGTCTGCGGAGCCCGGGCGATTGTCGGTAAAAACTGCCACATCGGCGCGGGCGCGGTTCTGGCCGGGGTCCTTGAGCCGCCGGGTCGCGTCCCGGTCGTCATCGAGGACAATGTCCTTGTCGGGGCCAACGCGGTTGTCTTGGAAGGCGTCCGGGTCGGTCGGGGGAGCGTGGTCGCCGCCGGGGCGGTGGTCATTTCGGACATACCCGCGGGCGTCGTCGCCGCCGGTTCTCCCGCCCGGGTGATCAAGAAAACCGCGGACGTTGACCCGTCGAAAATCGCGATCGTCGGCAAGTTGCGACGGCGGTGACAAGGACCGCGAATGTCCGGATGAAGCCCGGGCAAAAGGATGACGGCGGTGCACGTCATTGAACTGACCCGACAACTGTTGGCTGTCCCGTCGCCGACGGGAATAGAAGGACAGGCGGCCGCATTCGTCGCCGGCTGGCTGGAAAAAGAAGGGTTCTCCATCACCCGGCAGGAAGTCGAACCCGGCCGGTTCAATATCCTGGCCTCCGCCGGCGGGCCGGTCGAGATTGTCCTGTGCTCCCATCTCGACACGGTTCCCCACCCGGCCGACAGCGGGGAGGATGCCCGGTATCTTCGTGGGCGGGGGGCCTGCGATGCAAAGGGACCGACGGCGGCGATGATGATCGCAGGGCGCGATGCGCGCCGGGAAGGATTTCTTCGTTTCGGACTGCTCTTTGTCGCAGGCGAGGAAACCGACAGCTTGGGAGCCCGGAGGGCCTCGGACTTGAATGTCAAGAGCCGGGCGATCGTCATCGGCGAACCGACGGAAAACAAGCTGGCCCTCGGACACAAGGGTGTCCTTCTCATCCGCCTGAAGGCCGCGGGCCGGGCAGCCCATTCGGCTTTTCCCCTCCTCGGGAAATCGGCCATCCATCTGCTGCTGGACGCCCTCCAGTCGGTCCGCGAGCTTGACCTCGGGGAAGACCCCGAACTGGGAAAATCGACCCTCAATATCGGCCGGATCGAGGGAGGCGCGACCGACAACATGATCGCCCCTGAAGCATGGGCAACGGTCATGGTCCGTTGCGCGGTCCCTTTCCAGCCCCTCCTTGACCGCATTCTCCGGTCGGTGGGGGAAAGGGCCTCTTGCCTGGTAGAGCTGGCCAATGACCCCGTCCGACTCGGCCGCCTCCCCGGCTTCGAAACCACGGTCCTGCCCTTTGGTTCGGATGCTCCCTATCTTGCCGGATTCGGCGAACGATTCATGCTCGGTCCGGGCCGTCCCGAGGATGCCCATACCGAGGGTGAAAAAATCGAAAAGTCGGCGCTTGAAGAGGCCGTCCTGATTTATCGCCGGTTGATTCTGGAGATTCCGGGAAGGATTGAGGGCGGATGAAACCAGTGAGATTGTCCGCCAGGGCCTGGGGGCTCGAAAAATCCCTCCTTCGTCAGATCGCCGACCTGGCCGGTCCCGACTGCATCAATCTCGGGCTCGGTGAACCGGCTTTTCCAACGCCCCGAGCCGTGCTGGATGGCGTTTCCCGGAACATCGGCCGATGGCCTCTCGGATATTCCGCCAACGCGGGGCTTCCGGAGCTTCGGAGCCGGATCGCGGCCCGGGCGGGAGGGGACCTGGACCCCTCATGCGTCTGCGTCACCTCCGGTTCGGAGGAAGCCCTTTTCCTGGCCCTGTCCATCCTGGTCGATCCAGGGGACGAAATCCTCATCCCGGAACCGGGCTTCCCCTCCTACGCGGGTATTGTCCGCCTCTGGGGGGGCCGCGCCGTGTCGTATCCCTTGCGGCCGGAAGACGGGTTTACCCTTCGTTCGGAGAGCCTTGCCCCTCTCCTGAGTGAAAAAACCAAGGCCATTGTCATCAACAGCCCGTCCAATCCCACCGGAGCGGTCCATCCCGCAAGCGAGCTTCAACGCTTGGCAGGGATTCTGGACGAACGGAATATTTCCGCGATATCAGACGAAGTTTATCGCGACCTCTATTATGGAAACGACCGGCCCGCATCCATCCGGACCTGGCTTCCGGACACAATCGTCGTCGACAGCCTGTCGAAAACTTCGGCCATGACCGGCTGGCGCCTCGGCTGGTGCATCACGCCGCCGGGCTTGGCCCAAGCCGTGACCGCCGTTCACCAGTTGGCTGTGACCTGCGCCTCGGTGCCGGCCCAAAGGGCCGCCCTGCTTGTTCTCGAGGGGGCGGCCGACGAAGAGCGCCGGGCGAATCTGATTGAACTCAAACGCCGCCGACAAGAGGCTCTTTCCGGGCTGAAGGTCCGGCTCGGACTTCCATTCAACGATCCCGATGGCGCCTTCTATGTTTTTGTCGACGTGTCCTCGTGGAAAAGGAAATGGGGGAACTCATTGCAAATCGCCCGGGACCTCGTTTCCCGGGCCAAGGTCGTGACGATTCCGGGAATCGCCTTCGGTTCGGAAGGTGAAGGATTCCTGCGCTTCTCGTTCGCCGGAACATCGGAGGACTTCGCCGAAGGCCTTGATCGGATCGCCCGGCTCCGGTCCAAGGCATAAAAAAACATGGATTCTTTTGAAGAAATTCATTGATTTTTTAAAAAATTGTTTTATAATCGCAGGGAAAGAGGGGGCCGGGAACCGTTGGAGGAGAGCACCTCCGAATGCATGGCGAACGGTTCCTGTCCATCGATGCCTTTCGCGGTCTGACAATCGCGGCGATGGTCCTCGTGAACAATCCCGGAAGTTGGAGCCATGTTCATCCCCTCCTTCGGCACGCGGATTGGCACGGTTGGACCCCGACCGATTTGGTGTTCCCCTTTTTCCTGTTCATTGTCGGCATGGCCATGACCTTTTCCTTCGGCCGCCGCCTGCGGGAATTTGCAGCTCCGGGCAGTCTCTATCCGAAAATTCTGAAACGGTCGTTCATTCTCATCGCCCTCGGCCTTCTGCTTCAGCTCATCCCGGACTTTTCCCCGGCCACATTGCGGTTCCCGGGCGTTCTCCAGCGGATCGGACTCTGTTATCTCTTCGGCTCGCTGATTTATCTGCGGACCGGTTCTCGCAGCCGCCTGGCCGTCTCGGCGGCCATGCTGCTTTTTTATGCCGGTCTTCTTCTCCTTGTTCCCGTTCCCGGTTTCGGCTCCGGAGTTTTGGAGCCGGCCGGAAACCTGCCCGGTTACATTGACGCCCTGTTGATGCCAGGCCATCTCTACAGCCCCGGCTTTGACCCTGAAGGACTTCTGAGCACGATTCCGGCGGTGGTCACCGTCCTGCTTGGGACGCTGTTGGGTGATTATTTACGGTCGTCGCGGACGATGATCCGAAAGTCGATTACCATCTTTTCCGCCGGGATCCCGGTCACCCTTTCCGGACTCCTTCTTCATCTCCTGATTCCGATCAATAAGCCTCTCTGGACGCCGTCATATGTCGTTTTCACCGCGGGGATGGCCCTCTTGGTCTTCGGGCTGTGCTTTCTCTTGATCGATGTTCTCCGGCTGAATCACTGGGCCAAGCCGTTCCTGATCCTCGGGTCGAATGCGATCGCTGTGTTCGTCGGTTCCTCTCTCCTGGCCAAGTTCCTCCTCGTCCTGGGATCTTCCTCCGTTTCGCCGCGGCTGTTTTCTTTTCTTGGCGGGCCGAATCTCGCCTCTCTGGCCTGGGCGGTTCTCAACGTCCTGCTCTGGGTCGGTTTGATGGCCCCCCTTTATAAGCACCGATTGTTCATCAAGATCTGACAAGAGCCGTTTGCGCCCCCGGCCGAACTGGATTATCATCATTCCCTCATGGAACCGGGCAAGGACGCGATCGTAGTCGAAGACCTGACCAGGGTTTTCGAGGATGTGACCGCCGTCGACCGCATTTCGTTCCGAGTGGGGCAGGGGGAGCTGTTCGGGCTGCTGGGGCCCAACGGCGCCGGCAAGACAACGACCATCAACATGCTGTCCACCCTCCTTCGGCCGTCCTCCGGCCGGGCCTGGGTCGGCGGATACGATATTGTCAAACACCGGGACGAGGTTCGGAAAAGCATCGGCGTGGTCTTCCAGGAAACCGCCCTAGACGGCAAACTGACGGGGAGGGAGAACCTCCAGTTTCATGCCATGATGTACGGCTTGCCCCGGGAGGAGCGAAAACACCGGATCGACGAAGTTCTGGCCCTGGTCGACCTGGGCGAAAAGTCCGGAATCCTGGTTGAAAAATATTCCGGCGGAATGAAGCGCCGGCTGGAAATCGCCCGCGGTTTGATCCAGGACCCGAAGGTTCTTTTTCTCGATGAACCGACACTGGGTCTCGACGCCCAGACCCGTCGCCACATTTGGGACTATGTCGAAAAACTCAATCGTGAGCGTCGGGTGACGATCATCCTGACCACCCATTACATGGAGGAGGCGGACTTCCTTTGCAGCCGGGTCGCGATCATGGACAAGGGTCGTTTTGTCGCCCTCGACGCCCCGGCCCGGCTGAAGGATGTCCTCGGCGGCGATGTGGTCAGCCTTGGAGTCAAGGGGGAGGAGGATTGCCTCGACGGGACGTTCCGGTCTCTCTCTTGGGTCAAGAAATTCGTCCGCCGCGGCCGGGATGTGAACCTGACCTTGGAAAACGGCGAGCGTCGCATCGCCGAGATCGTGACCCTGGCCCAACAGTGCGGAGCGACGGTCGAGAGCGTCCGGCTTCGGGAGCCGAGCCTCGAAGATGTCTTTCTCCACTTCACCGGACACACCATCCGCGAGCAGGAGGCAAGTTCCGCCGACCGCCTCCGCCTGATGATGCCGCACCGCGGAGGGCGACGGCCATGATCCTCAACGGCACGGCGATCTACGTTCTCTGGCTCCGGGAGATGAAGCGTTACCTGCGGGCCCGGTCGCGGATTCTCGGCTCCCTCCTTCAACCGCTGTTTTTCATGGTCTTTCTCGGCCTCGGCTTCCGAAGGATGCAGGTCCCCGGACTGGGCGAGGGAGTGGATTATATCCAGTTTCTCGTCCCGGGGATTCTCGGGATGACCCTCCTGTTCTCCTCTTCGATGCAGGGGTTGTCGGTCATCTGGGACCGGGAATTCGGATTCCTGAAGGAGATCATGGTCGCGCCGGTCAGCCGGACGTCCATCGTTTTAGGCCGGATCGCGGGCGGGACGACGACGACGATGATCCAGGGCCTCCTGATGCTGGCGGTGACCCTGCTCCTCGGCTTCAGGATCAAGAGCCCGCTCCTGTTTCTCTGGGCCCTCGCGTTCATGATTCTCATCGCCTTCACCTTTATCGGCATCGGCCTGATGTTCGCCTCGCGGATGAAAGACAGCCAAGGATTCGGGATCATCGTCAATTTCATCCTCTTCCCATTGTTCTTCCTTTCCGGGGCCCTGTATCCTCTGGACAACCTTCCCCGCGCGGTCCGCATCCTCTCACTCCTCGACCCGCTGACATACGGAGTGGACGGCCTTCGAGGCACCCTCATCGGCGTCTCGGCCCGACCCGTCATCCTTGATTTCCTGGTGATGGCCGCGTCTGCGGTCCTCATGGTCGCCCTCGGGACGCTCTTGTTCCGTTCGAGCGAGAGCGTCTGACGGCCGGCGGAGTGAAAAGGAGATTCACATGAAACGGAAACACATCCTGATAAAAAGAGCGACTCTGGCCACAGCTGTTCTGGCCTCCCTGCTGGCGGCCGGGCTTTCGACCTGGGCTTGCCGCCGGAAACCGGATTCCGGGGCGGAAATCCGGACCGGGAAGCCGGGTTTTCCGGCCCGGGTGAGGACAGGACTCGAGGTCCTGGCCGCCCGGCCCGATCCGATCCTGGGAAAACGGATCGGCCTGATCACCAATCCATCAGGGGTGGACAGCGCGCTGGTCTCCTCGGTCGAGGTCATCCGCCGGATCCCCGGGGCGAAGCTGGTCGCCCTCTACGCTCCGGAACACGGCGTCCGCGGCGATGCCCAGGCCGGAGAATATGTTCCGTTCTATTTCGACAAACAGTTCCGGCTCCCGGTCTTCAGCCTGTACGGCCCGTCGCAGAAACCGCAGCCCGGCATGATGAAGGACATCGATGCCTTCATGAGGTCATTCGATACATCCGGCGAGGATAAACAACTCGAGCCGGAGATGACCAGGGAGATCGACACCCTGCTCTTCGACGTCCAAGACGTCGGGACCCGCGTCTACACCTATGCCGCAACCATGGCCTACGCCATGCAGAACTGCGCCGAAAACGGCGTCGCGTTCATCGTTCTCGACCGGCCCAATCCGGTCAACGGGCGAGTCCTCGAGGGACCCATCCTGGAATCCCCCGCCTTCAGCTCGTTCATCGGTCTTTACCCGATCCCCCTGAGATTCGGCCTGACCGTCGGCGAGATGGCCCGGTTGATCAACGA
>JAFGEN010000138.1 GCA_016931595.1 Candidatus Aminicenantota bacterium
ACCGCCCGGGCGATCAATCGGCCGCAAGGGCTCGGAGCGCCTCGCCCGTGTATGACCCGGGACAGGCCGCCACAACCGGGGGCGAACCCTGGATGATCAGCCGGCCGCCCCGCCGCCCGCCTTCCGGACCGAGGTCGATCACGTGTCCGGCCCGGCGGATGAGCTCGAGATTGTGCTCGACGGCGACGATGGTTTGACCCGCGGTCAGCAGCCTGCCGAAGAGGCGCAGCAGGCGGTCGATATCCGAGGGATGGAGGCCGGCCGTGGGCTCGTCGAACAGGTATAAGATCCGGCCGGCCGCCGGACGGATGAGCTCGGAGGCCAGCTTGAGACGCTGGAGTTCCCCCGAGGAAAGTGTGTCGAGCGGCTGGCCGAGTTGGAGATAGTCCAGCCCGATTTCAGCGAGAAGCCTCAGGCCGTCGGCGATTTTCGGCCGGCCGGTGAAGATCTCCGCGCCTTCGGCCGCCGTCAGGGCGAGGACGTCGGCAATGGTTTGTCCCGACAGGCGGACCTTGAGGACATCCGGGTTGTAGCGGGTCCCCCGACAGGTTTCGCACGGAACGGCGACATCGGCCAGGTAATCAAGACTGACCGTCCGGCGCCCCGAGCCGCCGCAGGCTTCGCACCGCCCCTCCGGCGTGAGGAAGGAAAAGTGGGACTTCGTGAACCCTTCGGCCCGGGCTTCCCCGGAAGCGGCGAACAACGTCCGGACCGAATCGAAAAGCCCGAGGTACGTCAGGGGGATGCTGGATGGGGTTGCGGCCGGAAGGTCGTCGCCGGCCGCGACGATGTTCGCGAATCGATCCAGTCCCCGGATGTCCGCGCATGAAACAGGCTTTCCGGCCTGGGCCGAAGCCAGGAGAACGTCGAAGACGAGGCTCGATTTGCCGGAACCTGAAACGCCGGTCACCGCGGTCAGAACGCCGGCGGGGATGGAGACATCGACGTCCTGGAGATTGTGGGCCTTCGCCCCGGTGATTTCGAGTCCCGGGGCCGGACTTCCGGAAAGGGGAAGAAACGCGTCGCCGGGAGGGGCAAGATAGGGGCCGGTGACTGAGAAGGGCGATTTCCGGATTTCAACCGGAGAGCCCTCGGCCGTGATCCGGCCGCCGCTGCGTCCGGCGCCCGGACCGATATCGATCACGTGGTCGGCCGAGCGGATGACTTCGGGGTCGTGCTCGACGGCGACGACGGTGTTCCCTTCGGCCGCCAGCTCGCGTATTAATCCGAGGAGCCGGGCGGTATCCCTTGAATGAAGGCCGAGCGTCGGCTCGTCCAGGATGAAGGTGACGCCCGAGAGGCGCACGCCCAGCAGCCCCGCCAACCGCAGCCGCTGGGCCTCTCCGCCCGAGAGGGTGGAGGATGGCCGGTCGAGTCCCAGATAATCCAGGCCGACGTCGCGGATGAGTCGGAGGCGCCGGATGATTTCCAGCCGCAGGGCTGCCGTGACGGCCGCCGCCCGAGCCTCAAGCCCGGCCGCCGGATCGTCTTGTTCGAAAAAGGCAAGGCTCTCGGCCGCGTTGAGGGCCGAAAGAGCGGCGATGTCCAGGCCCCGGAAGGTCACTCGCAGCGAGTCGAGCTTAAGACGCCGACCTCCGCAGTCCGGGCAGGACACGTCTTTCATCAGCACCCGCATCGCCTCGCCCCGATGGTCGGCATGTTTCCTTTCATATTCCTCGCCGACGAGGGCGAGCAGGCCTTTCCAGGGGCCGCGAAACTTAAAATCTCCGGTCCGGTTTCCCCTCTTGTAGGACCAGACGATGTCGTAGATCCGGTCCCCGGTTCCCTGGAGGGCGAGGACCCGGGCTTCTTCCGTCAGGCGCTCATAGGGAAGGGAGACGTCCAATCCCGCCGCCTGCCCGGCGGCCTTGAGAGCGGCGACATGTTGGCCGTGGGGCTCCCCGTAAAACCTTCCAGTCTTGGTCCCGTCCAGCGCTCCGGAGATAAGCGGCCGGTCCGGATGGGTGATCAGGCGTTCCGGGTCGGCCACGGTCATCATTCCCAGGCCTTTGCACCGCGGGCAGGCTCCCTGCTCGTGGTTGAAGGAAAACATCGAGGCCGAAAGCGGCCGGCCGGAACGCTCGGGGGGAATCGTCCCGGCCCGGGAGTACAGAAGCCGGTAATAATCGTGAATCTCGGTCATCGTCCCGACCGTTGAGCGGGGATTAGAGGCGAAGGCCGCCCGGCCGACGGCGACCGGCGGGGTCAATCCCCGGGCCGCGGCGAAATCGGCCCGGCCGCCTTTGTCGATCAGGGCTCGGACGTAGGCCGAGAAGCTTTCGATGTATCGTTGGCGTGAAGCGGCGAACAGCGTGTCGAAGACCAGCGAGGATTTTCCACTGCCGGAAGGGCCGCTGACCACGGTGAATTTTTCAAAGGGGATACGGACGTCGATCCCCTTGAGATTATGGGTCGTAACGCCCTCGAGGATGATCGGCCCTTTTGCCTCGGCTCGATTCCCCGACGATGAGTTCCGAGCTGCCGCCGCAGCCGCGGTTTCCCCGCGCAAGGCCCGGCCGGTGACCGAGGCGGGGCAGGCCGCCGCCTCCTCCGGCGTTCCGCAGACCACCAGGCGCCCGCCCTCCTCGCCGCTTCCGGGCCCGAGGTCGACCACCCAGTCGGCCGCCCGGATGAGGTCGAGGTGATGTTCGACGGCCACCACCGTCCGGCCGCGGGAGACGAGGCCCTGGAGGGAGGCCAGGAGGTTCTCGACGTCGGCCCGGTGCAGTCCGCTCGTCGGCTCATCCAGGATGTAAACGGTCTGTCCGGAGTCTCCCCGGCCCCACTCGGAGGCGAGCTTGACCCGCTGGGCTTCTCCGCCGGAGAGCGTCGTCGAGCTCTGGCCCAGCCTGATGTAGCCGAGGCCGAGGCGACGGAGGTTCTCCAGTTCGGCCGAGAGGGTGGGCGTTCCGGCGTAGAATGCGGCAGCCTCGTCAACGCTCATCTCCAGGACGTCGTGGATATTCTTCCCCCGGTCGCGGACGGCCAGGGTCTCGTCGTTGAATCGCCGGCCTTCGCAGTCGGGACAAACCACGTCCACGTCGCCCAGGAAATGCATCCCGACCTGGAGAAGACCCGCGCCTTGACAGGTTTCGCATCTTCCGCCGGCGACGTTGAACGAAAAACGTCCCTTGCCGAAGCCATGAGCCCGGGATTCGGGGAGCGAAGCGAAGAGGTCGCGGATTCGGCCGGAGATGTTCGTATATGTGGCCGGATTGGAGCGCGGAGTCCGGCCGATGGGTGAAGAGTCGATCTCGATGATGTGGGGGGGCGGGCCGTGGAATTCCAGGCCCTCGGCATCGGGTCCCGGCCCGAACCGGCGGGCTTTGAGACGGTCGGCAAGGATCTGATGGACCAGGGTGGATTTTCCCGCCCCGGAAACTCCGGTGACGACGTTGAAGGCCCCGAGCCGGAATTCGACGTCGAATCCGCGAAGGTTGTGTTTCCTCGCGCCGCGGATGACGATCCGTCCGGTTCCCGGACGAAGAGCGGGCCGGACGGCCGGCGCCCGGTCGCCGGATAAATCATCGCGCGTCGGAGAGGAGGCACGGGGCAGGAGGGCGATCCCGGCCGGCGGGCCGGAATAAAGAACCCGTCCGCCCGCCTCTCCCGGCCCGGGGCCGAGGTCGAGAAGATGGTCGGCCGCCCGCATTACGTCCTCGTCGTGCTCGACGACCAGGACGGTATTGCCATTGTCGCGGAGTTCGCCGAGAAGCTCCAGGAGCCTGGCGGTGTCGGACGGATGAAGACCCGCCGTCGGCTCATCGAAGACGTAGAGGACGCCCCGCAGGCCGCTGCCGGCCTGGGCCGCCAGCCGGATGCGCCCGATCTCGCCGCCCGACAGCGTCTCGCCGGGCCGTTCGAGGCGGAGGTAGCCGAGGCCGAGGCGCTCGAGCATGTCCGCTTTTTGTAAAATCGATCTCCGGACGGCTTGGCCCGCCTCCCTCGCCTCCGGCGCGAACTCCATCTCCCGGAAGATCGCGGCCAATTCGCGGATGCCCATCGCGCTGAAGTCGGAGATCGAGCGGCCGCCGGTCTTCACCCTCAGCGATTCCGGCCGAAGGCGCCGACCGCCGCAGGCTCGGCAGGGGAGGGTTCGGGCGAAGCGAAGAATGCTGTCGTTTCGCTTGGTCTTCAGGATTGTTTCCATGATCGGAAGGATCCCCCTGTAAAACCCTTCCTCCCGCGGCTTGGCCGCGATGCCTTTCCAGCGGAGGCGGGATTCCAGGGGATGCTTACCGAACGGGATGCGGATCCGATCGCTGCCGTTGAGAACGATATCCCGTTGTTCTCCGGTCAAGTCGCGCCAGGGAATATCGACCGAGAAACCGTGAGACCGGCAGACTAGGTCCAGCACGTCCATCGTCACCTGGGAATAAATGATGTAACCGTTCGGCGTCGTCAGCGTCAGGGCGCCCTGGCGGAGGCTGCGGGCGGGGTCGGAAATCAGGAGTTCCGGGTCGATCCGGTCCTCGACGCCCAATCCCCGGCAGGCGGAACAGGCGCCTTCGGGAGTGTTGAAGGAGAACATCCTTCGGGTCAAGCGGAGGCCGTCGGGAGAGGATCCGAGGCGGGCGAACAGCAGGCGGAGGTCGTCGTGAAGCTCGGTCATCGTCCCGACGGTGGATCGCGGGCCGGGGGAGGATGTTCGTTGGCCGACGGCCACGGCGGGGGATAGGCCGCTGATCAGGCCGACCTCGGGACGGCGGAGCTTGCCGAGAAACTGCCGGGCATGGGATGAGAACGTTTCGAGATAGCGTCTCTGGGCTTCGCGGAAAACGACATCGAAGACGAGGGAGGATTTCCCCGATCCCGAGACCCCGGTGACGACCGTGATCCGGCCTCGGGGGATGTCGACGTCAATCTCCTTGAGATTGTGTTCGGCCGCGTGCCGGATCGAGATGAAATCCATTGCGAATGATCCGTTAAGGATGGCAGGGTACGATAACACCGGGCCGGCGGCCGGTCAAGCGGATGGCGCGCCGCGCGGGCCCGTCTCCTTGACATGAAACCGGAAATTTGGATAATAACGCATCGGTCATCGGTGAAAGGTCAATCGAGGATTGTGTCATGAGGAAAATGACGTTGTTCGGCTTGATCGGCCTTGCGGTCGGGGCCCTGGCTCTGTTCGGTTTGAAGTGGGCTCAGCGCCTGAAATCGACATCGGGCGATCAATATGAACCCGGTTTTCCCTTCCGGGGCGGGCGATATTGAAATTTCGGGCCTTTTCTGGTATATTAAACCATCGTCGCGAAACGCCCCGGAGGAGTACGGAAGCTTGGAACTCTATGGAAATGTCGATAGCAAATTCCGCTACGTGATCGTCGCGGCCATGCGGGCCAAACAGCTCATCAAGGGCGCCAAGACGAAGATCGAAGCCAAGACGAAGAATCCCATCCGCCTGGCCCAAGCAGAAGTCCGGGCGGGTTTGATCGATTTTCACATCATCCAGAATGTCTCCGAGGACGTGGTCGAGGATCCTTCCCTGATCCATGCCGGCGATGTGGAAGACACGGACGATGCGGGGGGGGGCGGAGCCGACGACGGCGACCTCTCCGACGATGCCGTGATCGAGGGCGAGGAAGAGGGCGGCATCGAGGAAGATCTTCCCGAGGTGGACCTGGTCGAGGAAAAAGACGACGAGTGACGGTCAGACGGCCTGCCCGGCTTCCCCAAGCAGGGTCAAATAGCTTTTTTTAATCCAGTGTTCCTTCGGCATCCCCAGGATTCGGGACATCCGGGCGATGTCTTCTCTTTCCCCCTCGAATTCGACGAACATTCCGATTTTTGTCTCGTCCAGGCAGATGGAGAGCTTCCCTTTCTTGAGTTCCGTCCGGTGCTTTTCGTAGCGGGCCACCGCCGCGAAACCCAGCGACTGAAGGATGCGGACGAGGTCGCGGGCGTTTCGGGCTTCGGTCTCGTATTCGGTCCGGATCTTGAATTTTCTCGACTTCTGCGGCGCTCCTTTGAACGTCAGGAAGGCTTTCCGTCCGGTTTTTCGCACCCGGAGCGCCTCGCCCTTTCCGGCCAACCGGCGGTCGGCGAAATCGTAAAGCGTATTTTCCTCGAAATGCCTTTCCTTGGCGACTGTTGCGCCGAGGGAAAGAAGGCGGTCCCTCAAGGCGGCCAGGTCATCGACCCGGACCTTCACTTCGATCTCGGTCATGGTTCCCCCGATTAGATTCTCCGCTCGAGAATAAATTCGGCTAGGCGGGACAGGGTTTCGGCGGCCGGGGAGGGCGGCAGGCCGTCAAGGGCGGACCTGGCCCGGGCGGCGAATGTTGCGGCCTTGGCCTCGGCTTCTTCAAGGGCGCCAGAGGCCAGGACGGTGGCCTGGATTCGGCCGAGCGCGCCGGGATCGGAGGCCTTTACGGAGACGGCTTTGAGGATTTCGGCCCGCCTCGGGCCGTCGCTTTCTTTCAAGGCATAAATTAAAGGGAGAGTGATCCGGCCTTCGCGGAGGTCGGTCAAGACCGGCTTTCCGAGTTCGTCCGGCCGGCCGGCGTAGTCGAGCACATCGTCGACGATTTGAAACGCCAGGCCGAGATTCCGGCCGTACTCCTCGAGACGACGGAGAAGAATAGGGTCCGCTCCTCCGACCAGTCCGCCGATCCGGCACGAAGCGGAAAAAAGCGAAGCTGTCTTTTTTTCGATGATCTCGAAATAGAGGTCCTCTCCGAGTTCGGGCGCCCCCATGACCGCATACTCCAGGATCTCGCCCTCGACCAGGCGCTCGGAGGCTTCGGCCAGAATGTCGACGAGCTCGTAACGGCGGGTCCGGAGGGCCTGGGAGATGGCCTGGATATAGAGGTAATCGCCGAGAAGGACGGTGATATTGGCGCCCCAGCGGGAGTGAACCGTTTCCAGTCCCCGGCGGACGTCGGTCCGGTCGACGATGTCGTCATGGACGAGGCTGGCGGTATGAATCACTTCGACCAGGGCGGCCCAGAAATCGGCCGTTTCGGGAACGCCGCCGTTTCCGGCCAGGCGGGACGATAGCATCAGGAGAGCCGGACGAAGCCGTTTGCCGCCCTGGTTGAAAAGATAGGCGTTGATCTCACCGACCAGGGGATTGTCGGAGCGGACGACCTCGGCCAGGCGCGCTTCGGTCCGGGCCAGGTCGTCCTTGATCCCGGAGTACAGGGCGCGCAGGGTTTCGGTGGAGGTCTTCTCTTCCGTCATAGCGAACGCCGGTTATCTTAGCATTCGAGCCCGGGGGATTCAACGACGGTCGGGAACAGGCGGCGGAAATTGGCGGTCAAGGCTTCGGCCAGCGATTCGAACGGGAGGTTCCGGAGGACGGCCAGGAGGCGGGCGGTTTCCAAGACGAAGGACGGCTCGTTGCGTTTTCCCCGGTGGGGGACGGGGGCGAGGTAGGGGGCGTCCGTTTCGACCAGGATCCGGTCCAGGGGCAGAGCCTTGGCCGTATCCCGCAGGTCCGAGGCGTTGGGAAAAGTCAGGATTCCGGAGAACGATATCAGGAATCCCCGGTCGATCATGGACAGGGCGATGTCCCGGCTTTCCGTGAAGCAGTGGAGGATGCCTCCGCCGGAAAACCGTTCGGAATCGACGGCTTCGCGGATATCGAGCCCGGCCAGCCGGCTGTGGACGATCAGCGGGAGCCCGATTTCCGAAGCCAGGGCGACCTGTTCGCGGAAGACCGGCCGCTGTTCTTCGGGAGAGGAGAATCCGTAGTGGTAATCCAATCCGATTTCGCCCACAGCGGCGATTTTTTTCTCCCAAGCCAGCCGGCGGATCGTGTCATAGAACGTTTCCGAACGGAGCTTGGCCTGATGGGGATGGAGGCCGGCCGAGGCGGTGACGTCGGTGTGGCGGGCGGCCAGGTCGAGCGTTGTTTGAAGGCCTTGAGGTTGGGAGATATCCGCGGGGCAGAGGAAGGCGTCGACGCCGGCCGCCCGGGCCCGGGCTAGGACGGTTTCGCGGTCCGGGGCGAAGTCGTCCATGTCCAGGTGGCAGTGGCTGTCGGGGATTCCTCTCGCGCTTAAGGACGGTCCGGTCATGTTGTCCCGTTTAAAAAAAATCCCCGGTCCCGTTTCCGGGACCGGGGCGTGGAAGGCATGGGGGGCGGGTTACTGGAGAACCAGCGCCTTCAGGTTGCGGAAAGTCGGCAGCCCGAAACTGAGGAGTTTCTGAAGGAATTCCTTCGGGGAGAAGGCCTCGCCCTTGAGTTTCTTGTATTCGGCTTCGATGTCCAGGATCTCCTGGTAGCCGATGTAGGAATACATCGATTCGAAGGGATGGATGGCGATGTAATTCCATGTCCGCTCCGCTTCGACCGGGGTCCTGAACCCGGTCACCGTCATGAGTCGAATCGCCTGTTCCTTGGTCAAGTTGTTTTCATGCGTCTGGATCTCGACGATGAAATCGACGGACGGGCGAAGCTTCATTTTCAGATGATTCAAGAGAAGCTTCAGGTCATAGTCGCCGAATCCGGAAGGGATCATGAGATCAGCGGCATAGACCGGCCAGCCCTGGGTCAGGGCTTTGTTCGGGATCAGCTTTCTGAGAAGTCCGGCGTTGGCGTGTGTTGCGGCCGCGGGCACCAGTGAGCCGGGAAAGACGTTAATGAACGTCCACATCTTCAGGAAATAGGAGTTGTATTCTGTGAGGAATTCCGAGGCCTGCTCGTCGGTCATCGTGTCGAGGATCGGATTGTACTGGACCTTGAACGAATCGCCCTGGCCGTAAGGAGTGGGGGACATTAGCGAAACCAACATTTGGTTCCGTTCGAGAGCCGGCATGGTTTCCAGCGTAAGGGGCGTGGCCGGAAATTCGATGATTTTCGTCTTGTTGATGAAGGCTTCGATCTCCGCGGCCGCGGCTTTGATCTTGTCGAAGAATTCCGCTTTCGTCGGACGGTTGGTGTTGATCCGCTCAAAAACGTGGGGGACGACATTGTTCGTGAGCTGATCCTCGGTCACGTTCTGAACGGTTTCGACGTTGAACTTCGGGTCCATGATCTTGTAGAACTGAGCGCTGATGAGAAGCATTTCCCGACGGATATTTTTCCAATCCGCTTGGGCCCGGGCGACGAGATCATTGAGGGGGATATTGCCGAGAGTCGTCAACTGCAGGAAACGCTGGTGGGCTTCCCCCAGCCGGAAGGAGCCCGTGGATTTCGCCAACAGGGTTCCCGAAAGATACTGCTTGTAGTCCTCCAGGGCGGGACGGGCTTTGCCGAGGGCCGCATCGAATTTCGCCTTGACGTCGGCCGGCGCGCCTCCCGCCAGTTGGGCCGCCTCGGTGTTGTAAAACTCGAGAATGCCGTCGAATTGGCGGATGGCTTCATTCGTGTATTCCGGAGCCGGCGTCGTCAAGTTTTCCTTCGCCTGTTTCAGAAATCCGGGAAGGTCCTCCAACCGGGCCGTTGCGCTTTTCACACGGGCATCGAGAGGAGCTGCGCCGCCGGCGAGCAACCCCTGAACGCTCTTCAGGATGACGTCGTTGTAAAAAATCGGATTGAGAATCTGAGGAGCCATTTTTTCCAGACGGAGTTGGTCGAGGTCGAGGAGGTTTCGAAAAACATCGAAATCACGTTGAACCTCCGGGCTGAGTTTGTCCCTTGAGAGTTTATTGACAAGCTCGGCGTTGACCTTGTCGATGGCGTCCAGGCGCTTCTCGACGTTTTTCTCGGAAAAATCCTCGAGTTTGTCGTTGTACTTGGCGAAGCCGGCCAGGGTGGCCGCGGACGGGTAGAATTTCCAGTACTCATCGAGATAGGAGTCTACCAGTTTCGTGAACTTGGCGTCTTCGGCGCTCTGGAAGGATTGAAGCATCCCGAATCCGAGCAGGACGAAAGCGGCCAGGGCGAGCGGTACGATCAGCTTTCTTTTCATCTCTGCGGCCTCCTCTGTAAAGCTTCTTTATGCCCGGTCTTGGGAAAACCGGGTTAAATCAATGCGGAATCCTAGCAGACTTCCGGAGCGAAAGCAATTTTCCGCTGGAAATTTCTTCTCGCCTTCCGCCTCCGTCTTCTCCCGGGACTAATTGCATTTTCCGCCTGACGATACAGCAGCAATTTCCGTGCCATCACCACCGGACGGCCGCCGAGGCCCAGGTAAACCCGGACCCGAAGGCGGTGAGGAGGACAAGGTCTCCGGTCTTCAACCGGCCTTCCTTCACTGTTTCATCCAGGGCGATGGGAATGGAGGCGGCCGTCGTGTTGCCGAAGCGTTCGATATTGCGGATGACCTTCTCGACGGGAATGCCGAGCTTCTGGGCGACCATCAGGGAAATGCGGTCGTTGGCCTGGTGGGGGATCAGGAAATCGACGTCGTCGATCGTTTTGCCGATGGCGGCCAGGGCGGCCCGGACCGCCTCGGGCATCCGTTCGACGGCGTTGACGAACACACGCTTCCCGTCCATCCGGGGAAAGTAGAGCTTGTTCTCGAAAACCTCGGAAGTAAAGGTCGGGTTTTTGGTCGAATCCGGCACGTTCATGGACAGGATCTCGGCGTTCTTGCCGTCGCTGAACAGATGGGTGGTGAGGATCTCGTGGCCCGCGCCGCCGATCGACGGTTCGAGGACGACCGCCCCGGCTCCGTCGCCGAAGAGCACGGCCATGTCCCGTCCGTCGTCGGAGTAGTCCAGGTTGTGGGACTGGACTTCGGAGGCGACGACGAGGATTTTTTTATAGGTCCCGGTCCGGATGTATTGGTCGGCCGCCGACAGCGCGTAAAGGAAGCCGCTGCACTGGGCCCGCACGTCGAGGGCTCCGATATTGCCGCAGCCCAGCTCGTCCTGGATCTGGACGCCGATGCCGGGGAAATAGTGGTCGGGAGAAAGGGTTGCGGCGACAATGAAGTCGATGTCGGCCGGGTCGCACTTGGCGTCCTCGAGGGCCTTGCGGGCCGCTTCCAGGCCTAAGGCCTTGCTGCCGACGCCGTCTTCGGCGTAATGGCGAAACCGGATCCCCGACCGTTGAACAATCCACTCGTCCGTGGTGTTCATGACTTTTTCCAGGTCAAAGTTGGAGACGACCTTGGGGGGGACATAATGCCCGGTCCCGGTGATAGCGCTTTTCAGGCTCATGGGTTTAACCTCGCGGAGGCCGACATTATATGAAGGCAGGTTTCATTTGTAAAGGCGCTTGTTCGTCCCCTTGACATCTTCCTCCGGCGCTCCTACACTGAAAAAGGATTGATTTGAAATGAAGATTCACCGGTTGGTCCGGATCGGCCTCGCGGCGGCCTTCTTGGTCGCGGCCCTTCCGGCCGCGGCCCAGGATCCGGTGACAGTCGAAGCGAAGGTTTCTCCGCTCCGTCTGTCAAAAAACCAGGAAGGCAAGCTCGTCCTCAAGGTCGGCATGAAAAAAGGAGTCAACATGAGCGCCCTTCCCGCACTCACCATCGAGCTTGAGGACAGCGAGGGTTTGGTTTTCTCCAAGTCCTTTTTTACCGGATCGGACCTGGCTCTCTCCCGGGTTGAAATCGACGGCAAGGAATGCTTCGACCTCAAACAGCCGATCGAAATCCCCTTCAAAGTCGACCCGAAGGCCGACCGGGGCGTTTATGTCCTCCGCGGACGGGTCAAGTATTTCGCCTTCAAGCCGGCTGAAGGGGTGTGCCTGAAATCCTCGGCCCGTTTTTCCACGAGCTACTCGACATGGGGCATTCCGGCCCGCGAGGGGACTCCGACTCGATAATCCCCGCCCGTCAGAGGGCTCCGGTTTCCCGGTATGAGGCGATTGTCCGTTTCAATCCCTCTTCGAGGCTGAAGCGGGCCGCGCAACCGAGACGCTCCCTGGCCTTGGTCATGTCCACGATCCAGGCGCTCTGCTTGTATTCCTTGTACTTGTCCCGGTTGGCGATCCCCGTTTTCCGGGTGAGGGGCCGGGCCGCTTCGGTTAAGAAGACGGCCGTTCGGATGATCGGCAGGGGGAT